>DASTZZ010000025.1 GCA_035764005.1 Terriglobales bacterium | reverse complement strand
CAGTGTTGGACGCTCCGCTTCAATCGCGCTGAGCGCCGCTAATGTGGACGGCAAGACCACACCGGGTTCATAGCCTGCGCCGCGAATCACAGATTCGTATTCATTCAATACTTCTCGCGGACAGACGGCCGCCAGCACTTTTACCGCCGCCCCTTTTCGATAACTCTGGAATGAGAGAGCGGCGTGATCGGCGTCGAACGGGACCGATTTCCGCAAACGGAACCGGAGAATGGGCTCGGCTTCAACCGTCTTCTCGGGAAGCGTATCGAAATCGAGCAGCAGCACGCGAATCGCCGCGTCCGGCAAAACTGCGACTACGTCCCGCTTACGGCCTCCGACCGCCGTCAAGGCGCTCTCGATGGTTTGCGTGAGAGTACCTGGATCGGCGATGTTTCCCGGGGTGAGCGAAGGCCGCACAAGGTCGCGTTCCAGCTTGCGCCAGGTGTGTACATCGAGACGGCTGCCGTCGGATTTGGCGCGCGCGGCTATTACGCCTTGCGCGGTAATCTCGCACGCAAGTCTCGGTTTGGGAATGCGATTGCGCGCCATGCTACCTCGATGTCTCGATGAATGTGACTTTGTTGATTTCCTTCAGCGTGGTCGTTCCTGAACGAACTTTCGCCAATGCTGACTCGCGGAGGAAGCGCATGCCTTCTTCGCGCGCCGCTTTCCGCACTTCCGAAGTTGGTTTCTTTTCCAGAATCAGCTCGCGGATGCGATCGGTGAGATCGAGCAATTCGTGAATCGCCGTGCGGCCCTTGTAGCCGGTCCCCGCGCACTCGATGCAGCCCTCGCCTTCGTAGAAGGTGAACTCACGCCACTCGGGAGTATCCATCCCGCTGGCCTCGAGCTGCTCCGGAGTGTAGCGGACGGGCTTCTTACAGGAGTCGCAGATTACGCGCACTAACCGCTGCGCGAGGATGCAATTCAGCGCCGACACGAAGTTGTAAGCCTCAACGCCCATATTGAGGAAGCGCCCAATCACATCGACCACGTTGTTGGCGTGGACCGTGGTGAAGACCAAGTGCCCAGTAAGTGCCGACTGAATTGCGATCTGCGCCGTTTCCGTGTCGCGAATTTCGCCGACCAGAATTTTGTCGGGATCGTGACGCAGAATCGATCGCAAGCCGCGCGCAAACGTCAGTCCCTTTTTCTCGTTCACGGGAATCTGCGTAATGCCGCGAATCTGGTACTCCACCGGATCCTCGATGGTGATGATCTTGTCTTCTTCGCTCTTGATCTCGTTCAGCGCAGCGTAAAGCGTAGTGGTTTTTCCCGAACCCGTTGGACCAGTAACCAGCACCATGCCGTATGGCTCTTTGATGTACCGCCGGAAGTGGCGCAAATCCTCTTCATCGAATCCGACTACATCTAAAGTCAGCTTGCGGAACTTCTCGCTCATCGACTCCTTGTCGAGCACGCGAAGCACCCCATTTTCGCCATGAACAGTGGGCATGATGGAGACGCGGAAATCGATCAACCTGCCTTTGTACTTCACGCGGAAGCGGCCATCCTGGGGCACGCGGCGCTCGGCGATGTCCAGCTCGCTCATGACCTTGATGCGCGAGACGATCGTTGAATGATGTTCCTTCGAGATCGGCGGCATCGCCTGCTGCAGCACGCCGTCGATGCGGTACTTCACCGCGACGGAATCGTCCATCGTTTCGATGTGAATATCACTGGCGCGCCGCTCGAGCGCGGTAAAGATCATGGTGTCCACCAGCCGGATAATCGGGCTGATGTCCTGCTCTGAAGTCAGCCGCTCGATGGAGATGGTTTCGTCGCCGGCTTCGTCCTCGCGAACAACATCAAAGGTGAAACCTTCAGTCGCCTCTTCCAGCACGCGTTGCGACTGTTCGGTCTTCTTCAGGATCTCGTCGATCTGCTCCATCGTGGCAACTTTCGTATGCACACGTTTGTTCAGCAGCAGGCCGATCTCGTCGATCATCATCAGCCGACTCGGATCGGAGATCGCAATCGTGAGTTCATCGCCTTGTTCCTCGAGCGGAACGAAGTTGTAGCGGAACATCAGATCGACGGGCACGGTTCGGAAGAGTTCGTGCTGGATGTGATAGTTCTTCAAATCCACGAACTCGCGGCGGTAGCGCTTCGCCAGATCGCGAGCGCGGGATTCCGAACCGCTATCTGCGGCTCCGCCGACGAAAATTGCAGAATCTGCCATTTCGAAAATCCTTATCCGCCCGCGACCGCGCCCAGCTGAAAGATGGGAAGGTAGAGCGCGATCAGCACAATCGCAACGATGACGCCCATCACAATCAGAATCACCGGCTCAATCAATGACAGCGCAGCTCCCAGAGCCGTCTGCACGTCTTCTTCCAGGAACTCGGCAACTGAGGTCAACATTGCCGGCAATGCTCCTGTCGATTCTCCCACCTCAACCATCTCGTATGCCAATTCGGGAAAGACTCCGCTCTCCTCCATGCTGCGCGAGAGCGGACGTCCCTCGCGCACCTTGTGCACAGAGTCGAGTACCGCCTTCGCAACCAGCCGGCTTTCCATGGAATGACCGGACGTTTCCAGCGCCTGCACAAGCGGTAAGCCGCCGCTCAAAAGCGTCGACATCGTGCGCGAAAACAATGCGACCTGGTACTTGAGCCAGATGTCCCCGCCGATCGGCGTCCCCAGCCGCAAACGATCGAATGCCAATCCGCCGGCATCGGTCTTGCTCCAACGCCAAAGTAGAAAAATGACGAGCGCTATTGCGGGAATCGCAAAGAGGATCCAGCGTTTGACGAAATCGCCGACTCCGAGCACAAAGACGGTTAAAGCTGGAAGCTGCCCATTGCCAATTTGGGAATAGAGCGTCTGGAACTGCGGCACCACGTAGCTGAGCAGGAAAGTAAACATCAGCGTGACCATGGTCACCAGCAGCGCCGGATAGATGAGCGAGGCAATGAGTTTTTTGCGGAAGGTCAACGCGATTCGCTGAAAGGCAATGTAGCGTCCCAGCACTTCTTCCAGGTTGCCGCTTTTTTCGCCTGCCAGCAGCGTGGTGGTGTACACACCGGAAATCGCGCCTGGCGCAGCATGACGAAACGCGTCGGACAGCAGCTCGCCGGTCCGCACGCGCTGCCGCACATTCTCGATGATCGACTTCAGATACTTATTTTTCTGTCGTTTGCTGAGAAGATCGAGGCCTTGAAGGATGGGCAGGCCAGCTCGAACTAATGTCAGGAATTGTGAGTTGAAGATAACAAACTGTTCGAGCTTTACCTTCTTCTGCCGTCGCGGTGCGGCGCCGCCGAGCAACCCTCGTGTTTTGATGGAGGTAACCAGCAGGCCTTGTTGAACGAAGCGGTCGCGCACCTCTCCCACGGAAGCGCCATGCTCCACGTGTTCGGAGACGTGTCCACGCTCGTCCGCCGTCTGAACCAGGTATTCCGCCATGCCGATTACTCAAAGTCTAACATTCGGAAATCACGCATACAGACATGTTCCCGAACGTAGTGACGCGGGTATCAAAGAGGTGAACGTAACAGGGAGAAGAACTTGCAGCAGAAGCATAAGCAGTTCCTGCGTACGCAAATGCCTGATCTTGAGCGCGCTCGGGATCAAAGCAAGAAGGGCATTAATCCTGGATTATTCACGACGCACAACGATTCTGCTCGCTGTTTTGGCTCTAATCGTTTCAAAAGAGAACGAGGCAGGCCCAAGGGGCCGGAAGAAGCGCAGCCCAGCGGCGTAAGCCCTGGGTCAAACGTACACAACAGACGAGCCCTGAAAGGGCGACACAGACGCGCGATTGTGACCAGCTCGGACGGCTATGCCGCCCTTTCAGGGCTCTGGAGTCAAATTTGTTTTCTCACCCAGGGCTTACGCCGCTGGGCTGCGCGCTTCTTTCGGCCCGTTGGGCCTTTCAAGTCGCCTGCGGCTCTCGTTGTACAATCTCGCTTCTCCATGACAAAGAAGCTTCGCGCGATTCTGTTCCTCGTTCTCCTCTCTCCTTACTTACACGCACTCGAGCGCCAGAATGCAAGCGTCTACCACGCCCGCCGTATCGCGCTCTCGAAGAAAACTAATGGTGGAGTTGTTGTGCTATTCGCGCCGGTTGAGCGGCCGGACGAGATATTCGGTTTTCATCAGGACTCAAATTTTTATTACTTGACCGGCTGGACCGAACCCGGCGCTGCGCTCCTGATCGCATCGGCTACTGCAGCCACGAATGATGCGCGCGGCAACGCTCCGGCACGTCCTTATACCGAGATCTTGTTCCTGCCGGCGCGCAACCTGCAGGAAGAAAAATGGCTTGGTCCTAAATTGGGACCGGGTGATCAGGAAGTTACGCGAATCACGGGATTCGACAAAGTCGAGCCGCTCGACAAAATGCATGACGAACTGGCCGCTCTTCCAGAGTCGAATCGCGGGCCAATCTATTCCGATCTCGGCGGGTACAACGAGGAATCGGCGTCGGTTGAGCCTCTCGCCTGGTTGCGGCGCGGGCAATCGTTTGCCGGATTCTTCGGCTTCCGAGAGGTCAAGCCGCTCATCGGCCAGCTTCGAACCACCAAAGACCAGGGCGAGATCGATCTGATCGTAAAAGCGACGCGCGCCTCGATGGCCGCCCATCTGGCAGCACTCAAGGCGATCCATCCCGGCGTGACCGAGCGCGAGATTCAGGCCCTGATGCAGTACGAATATCAGCGCCGGGGATGCGAGCGCTCTGCCTATGCTCCGATTGTGGGATCAGGATTCAACTCGACTGTACTCCATTATTCCGAAGATTCCGGCACCATGCGCTCGGGCGACGTAGTGGTAATGGACGTGGCCGGCGAGTACTCGATGTATGCCTCCGACATCACGCGCACTGCTCCAGTGAACGGCCATTTCACGGCCCGGCAGCGCGAGATCTATGACATCGTCCTCGGCGCGCAGCAAGCGGCGATGCAGGCATTCAAAGCGGGCGTTTCGCACATCAGCGGCACCGGTCCGGACTCCCTCAACAAAGTCGCACGCGATTACATCGATTCCCACGGCAAGGATCTGCACGGAGCGTCGTTAGGCAAGTACTTCATCCACGGTCTCGGGCATTACGTCGGCCTGGATGTTCACGACGAAGGCGACTACACCATGCCTCTCGATAAGGGCTCGGTGTTTACTATCGAGCCGGGAATCTACATTCCCGAAGAGAAGATTGGCGTGCGCATCGAAGACATTTATTACGTGGACCAAAACGGGAATCTGGTGCAGATCACGAAAGACCTGCCGCACACGGCGGATGAGGTAGAAGCGGCGATGCGAGCGAAATAGAGCACAGGCCCGTTTGTTCGTGTTTGTCATTCCGAGCGGATGCTCACGCAGCATTTCGCGTGAGCAGGAGAGAGGAATCCCTACAAAACGAAAAAAGTTAGGTTCGGCGTGGAAGGCGATAGGGATTCCTCAGGCCAACACCAGGCCTTCGGAATGACAAGTAAGACCGACCACCCGGCGGAGGGCGGCCGGCTCCACGTTTACTAATCCCGGGTACTCGCGTCTAAGCACCAACGCAGGAGACATCCATGGAAACTCTCTGGCAGGACGTTCGTTACGGCATCCGGCAGTTGCGCAAGGCGCGCGGATTCACGCTGATCGCCATCCTCACGCTCGCGCTCGGCATCGGCGCCAATACAGCGATCTTTACGGTTGTTAACACGATCTTCCTTCATCCACTGCCGGTGCACGATCCCGACCACCTGATGGGTATCTTCACAACTGACCAGCGTAATCGCGGCGGCCTGAACACTTTCCTGCCGATCTCGCAGCCAAACGCCAGGGACGTGGCCGAGCGCTCGCAATCGTTTTCCAGCGTCATGATGTTCACCGGCACGGGCGTGAGCATGACCGTGGAGGGCAAGCCGCAGGCCTTCTTCGCGCAACTTGTCTCGGGAAACTTCTTCGATGTGCTCGGCGTGCAAGCCGCTTTGGGACGAACCTTCCGTCCGGATGAAGACCAGCAGGGAGCGGCCGGAGTGGTGGTGCTCACACACGGTCTGTGGGAGCGGTACTTCGCTTCCAATCCGAACGTGATCGGGCAGAACGTTCTGCTGAACGGCCAGGGATTCACGATCGTCGGCGTTATGCCGCGCGGCTTCAAAGGCACCGCCGTCCTCGGCGGTCCGGACCTGTGGGTACCAATGGCGACTCACGACCAAGTCCTCGCCGGCGTGCTCAAGGAGATGTACAACGACCGGCGCTTCCTGAACTTCTTTGCCGTCGGCCGGCTGAAGCCCGGAGTAGGAATCGATCAAGCCCGCGCCGAATTGAAGAACGTTGGTTCGCAGCTTGAGCACGATTACCCGGCTCCCAACAAAGGACGCAGTTTCACCGTCGTGCCTCTGCTCGAATCGACTCTCAATCCCAACGTGCAAGGCCAGGCGGAGCGCGCCGGCGAACTGATGATGGGCGTGGTTGGACTGGTGCTGCTCATCGCCTGCGCCAACATCTCCAACTTGCTGCTGGCGCGTGCCGCAGGACGAAAACGGGAAATTTCCATACGGCTGGCGATTGGAGCCTCACGCGCTCGCATTGTTACGCAGCTACTTACCGAATCAATCCTGCTCGCGCTTGCGGGCGGCATCGCGGGCCTCGGCGTCGCATACATCGCGCGCGACTTGCTCTGGAGTTTCCGTCCTCCGTTCCTGCTGCAAGCCAACAATCTGGAGTTAGCACTGGACAGCAGCGTGCTGATCTTCACGCTTCTAATCTCTCTCGCCACCGGCGTCATCTTCGGACTGTTGCCGGCCTTGCAGGCCTCTCGTCCCGATTTGGTAACCGAGCTGAAAGAGCGAGCAGGCTCCGAGATCTTCTCCGGACGCCGCTTCGGCATTCGCAGTGCATTCGTCATGTTGCAGTTCGCGCTTTCTCTGGTCGCGCTGATCGGCGCCGGGCTCTTCCTGGTCAGCCTGCGTAATGCGCAGAAGATCGAACCCGGATTCGACACGCACAATCTCGGAATGTTGTCTTTCGATTTGGGAGCACTGAACTACGATCAGCCGCGCATGCGCGAATTCCAGCGCCGCGCAGTGGAAACGGTACAGACGCTGCCCGGCGTAAGTTCCGTGACTCTGGCGACCAACGTTCCTCTATTTGGAGGCACGGCAATTTCGCGAAGCGTCTTCCCGGAAGGGGAAGAAGGGACGTCGACGCGGACCGGCATTCTTACCCAGACCGACAACATCGCGCCGGATTACTTCCAGACGCTCGGCATTCCCATCATTCGCGGCCGCCAGTTCGACAGCACCGATCGCGAAGAGAGTCCCAAGGTGGCGATTATCAACGAGGCCGCCGCTCACCGCTTCTGGCCCAATCAAGATCCAGTCGGCAAGCGATTCAAGTTCTTCGGCGAACCCTATGTCGTCCAGGTAGTCGGCGTTGCCCGGGACGCCAAATACAACACGCTGGGCGAAGAGCCGACACCATACCTGTACCTGCCGTTAATTCAAACGCCGAGCCCAGGTTTAACACTTTTCTTCCGTTCCAGCGCCGATCCCCGCGTCGTGCTCGCTTCTGTGCGCGAGCGCGTGCAGGCTCTCGATCGCAATCTCCCGCTGACCAACGTCTGGCCCATCGGCGAGGTGATTACGCAAGCGCTCTGGGGAGCAAAGTTCGCAGCCGGGCTGCTGAGCATCTTCGCCGCTCTGGCGATGGTGCTCGCCGCAATCGGCGTCTACGGAGTAGTTGCGTATTCCGTGGGAAAGCGAGTGCGCGAGATCGGCATCCGCATGGCTCTCGGCGCGAGACGGCAAGACATTCTCGCGATGATCGTCCGCCAAAGTTCGGTTTCGCTGGTGATCGGCTTGGCCGTGGGACTCATCGCCGCATTAGCTCTGTCCAGAACAATCACAGCATTGCTTTATGGCGCCAGCTCCGCTTCGGCTGTTCCGTTCGTCCTGCTACCGGTGATGCTGGCGCTGGTTGGACTGATTGCAACGTACATCCCCGCGCGAAGAGCAACGGCGATCAATCCGATTATTGCCTTGAGACAGGAGTAGCAAGCGTAACGGAACCCGCCGCGGGAACGGCGAACACGATGGTCACAAAGGCCACACAAGAGGTCACGAGGAGTCATCCTTGTGACCTCTTCTGTTTGCCTCGTGACCTTCGTGTTCGCCGTTCCTGCGGCAACTGCTACACCTTTGAGACCGCCATTTAGCGGTTCACGAACGCAACCGTAATCCCGTCGTACCCCTTGCTGCCAACTGTCTGAATCGTCGTCGCGGTCACGCGCTTCTCTTTTGCAAGCATCGCGTTCAGTTTGCGCACGCCCTGGACATCGGGATCCTTGGTGTCGGCCTGAATCACCGCTCCTTTCCGCACGACGTTATCGACAATGATCAGGCTTCCAGGACGCGATAGCTTCAAGGACCACTTGAAGTAATCGGGAATGTTCGCTTTATCCGCGTCGATGAAAATCAGGTCGAACTTGCGCGACTTCTCCTTTGCCAATTTGGGAAGGCTCTCGAGCGCGGGTCCAAGCCGAATCTCTACTGATTTGGATAGCTTGGCGCGAGCGAGGTTGGCGCGCGCAACTTCTGCGTGCTTCGGATTCACTTCGAGCGTGATTACGCGCCCGCCTTTTGCCAGTGCCCGCGCGAGCCAGATGGTGCTGTATCCGCCGAGCGTGCCGATTTCGAGGACGCGGCGCGCATTCACCAGCCGCGCCAGAATGTGCAGCAGCTTGCCCTGGTTCGGCGTGACCGCAATGGCCGGGAGCTCCGCCTTGCTGCTTGCCTCAACGGCGGCATCCAAAGCCGCATCGGAAGGTACAACTGTGGAACTGATGTAGAGATCGACCGCTGTCCATTGTTCCTGATTCATGCGATTCATTAAAACAGAACCGTCGCCGGTGCGCGATGGCCGCCGACTCTGGCCACTGCTCCACCACCGTGGGCCAGGACGTTCGAGAGCTCGCTGTCTGCATCCACAAATGCATTTCGAATGCCTGCGCTCGAACTTCGGATTAAAAGGAAATTCCCAATATGGTACAAGGAAGCCCGTACCGATTTCGCTTGACTTTCGCCCGATTTCGTCATAGCACAGGAGTAGGGAGGGCGGAATGGAAAGCGGCACACAGGTCGCGCTCGCGTCTCCTTCAGGCGGGGCTCCTGTCTGTGGAGTACGGAGTGCTGGACGCCTGCTCAAACATGAGATTTCAACGCACTTGATGAGATCGCATGAGGTCCATGAGATCAGCCGTCAGATATCTGATTCCCTGGCCATGGGATATCTCACCGGCAGCGAAGGGATATCTGATGAGATCGGATGGGATTCGATGGGATCGGATGAGATCACGCAAATGTTCGAACTCACCACGCAGCAATTCTCATATCGCGGTCATGGGGTTAACGCCACGAGAGGCTGGCGTTAACGCCGTGGAAAAAAGGGCGTTAACGCCGTGGAAATCTCGGGGTTAACGCCGTGGAAAATTCGGCGTTAACGCCATGGTTAAAATGCACACCGAACGTCGTTCTGCTTGCTCGCAAATTATTGTTAAGGCACGAGATGTGAATCATGTCGCGAATCTCACGGCGGACCGGATAGCACTTTTTAGCGAAATTTCCCTGCGGCGCGGCTTCAGTTCACCACGGAGCCACAGAGAACACGGAGACAAACAAATGTCTTCTCTGTGTTCTCCGTGGCTCCGTGGTGAAAAGCTACTGGAGAGCGGTTCAACCCCGACTTGTGATCAGGCGTGCTTCCTTCGTACCAGAGCTGCTATCAGCGATAAAAGGAAGATGACGGCGATCACGATCTGGGAACTTACGCAGTAGATACACCAGACGCCCAGGACTCGCCACTCGATCCAGGTGAGGCGCAGAGTGAAAATCAGAGCAATCAGTGCAAGCAGGAGGGTGATGCGGGGATAGCGACCGGCAACGGCAATCAGCACGGCATAGCCGAGGATGCCGATCAGCGCCACGGGAACTTCACGCAGCGCGGCATAAGGACTGGCATTGAAGTGCACTACCGCGTACGGACTGTGATTCACGATGCCGCAGTCCCATCGGTCGTTGATGCTGCAGGGTGAAGGCTTGGTGTTATAGTGCTCGCCCAGCACCATTCCCGAAATGAAAACTCCAGCGAGGCACAGGATTACGATGAGCGTGGTGAGAATGCGTTGCAGAGTCTATCCCTTTCCGGCTTTGCGCTTTGCCCGTGTCCGGCTATGTTGCAGCCGTTCTCGTTCCTTTTTGGGCAGCTTTTCAAACACTAGTTCATATGAGCGTCGCAGACAATCTCGCAGTTCCAAATGTGTCAATGCGTCCCGCGATTCCAGTCCCACCCAGTGGTTTCGCGCGAGATACGGAGCTGGAATGATGTTGGGTCGCTCGGTCAATTCGGCAAATTCTTCCGGAGTGGACTTGAAGGAAATCCAGACTTCGCTCGGTTCGAGTGCAACCACTGCGAACATCTTGCCGCCAACTTTCAGCACGAGATGGTTGCCCCATTGGATCTGCTCGGTCGCGTGCGGCAGGGAAATGCAGAATTCGCGAACTGAGTCGGTGGTCATGAGAAACGGAACAGCCGGCGGTAGCCGGTGGGGCAGCCGCGTGGTTTGCGGCTGCGCCTTACAACATTACCGCCCGAGCTGCCAGCCCGGAGCTGGCGATTCGCCAGCTCCGGCCCACCGCGTAGCACCCCAGCAACCGCAACACCGGCTGTTGCCGGGGACCCCGGCCTACCGGCGCCGGTTCTGATGCACGCACCACGACTGCGTTAAACTCGGAGTTCAGATGCGAGTCCTTGGGATCGATTGCGGAACTGAATATACAGGGTATGGAGTTGTCGATCAGCACCCGAACGGGCGGCTGGAATTTGTCACTGCCGGTGCGATTCATCTGTCCAAACGGGAGTCGATGCCGAAGCGGCTGGCGACTGTCTTCAACGAACTTTCTCGAATCATCTACCAGACACTGCCGCGCATGGTGGCGATTGAAGAGGTCTTTTATTCGGTGAACGCGAAGTCGGCGCTGAAGCTAGGTCAGGTACGCGGCGTGGCTATGCTGGCCGCTTCCTCGGCTTCGCTCGAAGTGGCGGAGTACTCGCCCCTCTCGATCAAGTCTGCGGTTGTAGGCTACGGCAAAGCGGAAAAGCTACAGGTTCAACACATGGTGGCGCATCTTTTGAAACTTGCTGAGCCTCCGCAGCCCAGCGATGCAGCGGACGCGTTGGCGATCGCAATTTGTCATCTGCATACCCATGCAACGCTCGTGCGCTATGAGGTGGCGGGACGATGAGCAGTCGTCGGCGCCTGCTGGCGCTGGGAATCCTGTTTCTGGCATTGGCTTCAGCGTTGTGCGCACAGCAGAATGCAACTATTTCCTTCAAGCAAGTCTGGAAGGAAGCGCAGCCTGCCGAGTTTTCGATCATCGTGCATCAGAATGGCCAAGTCGAGTACACGTCCATGGACAAGGATCTCACGCCACCGCAGGAGCGCAATGCACCGGTCGAGAGCAACGCCGAGCAGAGCGCCCAGGCTGAGGACGCCGCGTCGCAGGACGCTTACCACAAGAAGTTCCAGGCCAGCAATGGCCTTTGGGATAAGCTGGCCGGGCTCGCCAAGCAGGCCAATTACTTCGATGGCCAGTTCGACTTCACCAAACATGCGATCGCGCAAACCGGGAAGAAGACGCTCAGCTACTCAGATTCGAGCCGACACACATCGACGACTTACAACTACTCTGAAGACCCTTCGATTCAGGAGCTTACAGCTGTTTTCCAAGGGATTTCTTCGACCATTGAAGGAGGTCGGAAGCTGGAGTTCGATCGCCGGTTCGACAAGCTCTCGCTCGATCAGGATTTAAGCGGTCTGGAAGACATGTCGAACAACGGACGGCTCGAAGAGGTGCAGGCGATTGCGCCTTTGCTGGAGCGCCTGGCGGCGGATCGAACCGTGCTGCACATCGCGCAGCAACGGGCACAACGGATATTGAAGAAGGCGAACCTGCCGGTTGCTCCGCAGTAACAGCCGTCGGCGGTAGCCGATGGGGCAGCCACGGTGTTTGCGGCTGCGGTGATCGAGCTCGTTCAGTATTTCGAGTCACTCGGAGCTGGCCATCCGGCCATCTCCGATCCACCGCCTACCAGCCGCGGTTCTGTGTGGACGCAATAAAGGCGCAACTCTTGTGTTCTGCGCGTGGTCTAATATGAGTAAGAAGATACGGAGCCAGCTATGTCCATTACGGCACTGCGCTCGTCCTACCTCAGGTCGGTTCTTCGGCCCCTGGTTTTTGTCTCGCTTGCGTTCCTGTTTGCGCTGCCACTTCTTGCCGATTCGCACGTGCGCATCGTGCGTCTGAGCTTAGTTGATGGTGATGTTCAACTCGACAAGGGGGATGGACGCGGGTTCGGCACCGCCTACGTCAACATGCCGATCGTGCATCAATCGAAGCTCTGGGCCCGCGATGGACAGGCTGAGGTTGAACTGGAAGACGGAAGTTCCATCCGACTCACGCCCGACACGATCGTCGCCTTCAACGATCTGAGTCTCGACAACAACGGCGGACGCAACACCTCGGTGGAGCTGCAGCAAGGCACAGCGTACTTCGATATTCGCTATCACGATTCTGACCACTTCCAGCTCGACTTCGGACGCAATCGCGTTTCGCTGGATAGGTCCGCCCGCTTTCGCGTGAACGTAGATAAGCACGACTTTGACGTGGCGGTTCTAAGCGGCGAGATCGAAGTGGAGAATGCCTCGAACGCCGAAGTCGCCGTCAAGAAGGGTGAGACCATTCGCCTCGACGGCGACGATCCCGATCGTTATTACCTGGCCAAAGGCGTCGATGCCGAGAACTATGATCAGTGGGACAACGCCCGCGCCAAGTGGCACGATGAAGCAGTCGCGTCGAATTCGTACCAAAATGGGAATGTAGTCTACGGCTCCGACCTCGGCCAGTATGGAAATTACTTCTATGTA
Organism: Terriglobales bacterium; assembly: GCA_035764005.1. Lineage (NCBI taxonomy): Bacteria > Pseudomonadati > Acidobacteriota > Terriglobia > Terriglobales > Terriglobales bacterium. Next base: position 172,043 of record DASTZZ010000025.1, on the reverse strand, counting down.
CCCGGCTACGGCTACATGTGGCGTCCTTACTCGGTCGGTCTCGGCTGGGATCCGTTTGCCGATGGCTACTGGATTTCCTATCCCGGCTTTGGCTACACCTTCGTGTCCGGATATCCGTGGGGATGGGCGCCGTACCGCTATGGTTCGTGGCAGTACGTAAACGGTTATGGGTGGTGTTGGAGCCGAGGTTCAAATTGGAACAATTGGCAGACGGTTCCGCCGGTTTACAACGTTCCGCCGCACTATCGTCCGCCAATGCCTCCTCATCATCATGGATCGCCGGTAATGGTCGTTGACAACGGTAGGGTTATGCCCGTGCCGCATCGGCACATGATTGTCGACAACGACGCGATCGAGCATCATCGTCCAATCGCTGCGAAAGTCACAACAGCCAATGGTGAAGTTGTGCAGCAGGGAAGCGGTCGACCTGCAGAAGGTTTTGTCGGACGTCCAGGCTTTACTTCTGCCGCACCGGTAGCCGGTGTGACTATCGCACCGACGCCGCGAGTCGCCGGGCCTCGCTTTGGCAATCCACGATGGGGTGATGGCGAGCGTGTTCCTCGCCAGGCGCAGATTCCTGCGGCGCAAGCTCCGCCGGGGATGAGCGTGGTTTCGCCTCGGCCGACGCCTGCTGCTGTTCCCGCGGCTGCTGCGCCGCGTCCTCTGCCAACTCCGCCGGTGCGAATGGCTCCCGCTGTAAACAACGACAGGCCGATGCCAAGTCCCAGAACGGAACCGCGCTCCTCTCCGGCGCCGATTCGCATGGGGGGCGGCATGAGTTCCGGGGCTGTCATGTCACGTCCTTCGATGTCGTCCGCGGGAGGCGGAATGCGGATGTCAGCTCCGTCCATGGGCGGCGGTGGCGGCATGCGCGGCGGCGGTGGAGGCGGTGGAGGCGGTGGCATGCACGCTGGTGGGGGCGGAGGCGGCTCTTCGCACGGCAGTCATCGTTAGTGTCGTAGTCGCCGTTTGCGGCAATCAATAGTTTTGGTGCGGAGTTATTGTGACTCCGCACGTTCCTTTTTTGAAACCGCTTCCGAAATCGGAACATTATTCTTTCGCATTGGGTCTTTCTGCCAATCAACGCTCCGTAGAGAATACAATCATCACCCATGCACGCTGGTTCCGCAGTGCTGGAAGCACTTGGTGGAGAAGAGGGTTGCAGACGGCTGTCGGTGGCGTTCTATGCGCGTGTTGGCAGAGATCCAGTTCTGCGTCCGTTCTTCCCCGGTAAGAGCCTGCGGTGCGCGATCGAAGAGTTCTCTGCATTCCTGATTCAATTCCTGGGAGGAGATGAAAACGAATCTCAGTTCCGATGGTGGCTGAGCTTGCGCGAATCGCATGCGCGGTTCCAAATCGGGCCGGAAGCGCGACACGCCTGGTTGAAGAATATGGAAGCCACGCTTGATGCCGCCCCGATGAATAACGCGACGAGAACTGCTCTTCGTAACTTTTTCTTGCACAGTTCCGCATATGTCATTGGGAGTGAGGACGGCGAGCCAGATCATGAGGAGTTGGCTGCGCGATGGAGCGAGCAGCGGGCTTTGGATCGCCTTATTGCCGCCATTGTGGCCGGCCAAGATGATGAAGCGCTAGCTCTCGCGCCGCAATTTGCTTCCCGTCCCTCGGTATTTGTGGGCGTACTCGCACGGATGATCGAATCCGGTCGTGCGAGGTTGATTCGCTTCGTCATCGATGCTGCGGAGAGCAATCCTTCTCTTGCGACGCAGCGTTTTAATAAGGGAACTCTTTTGCATTTCGCAGCCGCTGCGGGATGCCTGGAAGTGGTGGCTTCACTCCTACGGCTTGGTGTCGACCCAAATCTTCACGGTCGCGGCGACCATACGCCGCTGTACTGTGTCGCGAACGAATGCGGATCAGAAACGGGCGCGGATATAGTGCGTGCGTTGGTGCAAGGCGGCGCCGACGTCAACGCGGATGGGGGCGTAACGCGCGCAACAGCTCTTCACATGGCCGCCAGACGAGGACACGTGGAGATCGCACGCGCTTTGCTCGATGCGGGCGCCGCCGTGGATGTCCGCGATCGCAAAGGCGACACGCCCTTGCAGCGCGCAATCAAGTGCCGCAAGCACGCAGTCGCACAATTGCTACGGGAGCGCGGGGCAGAGAATCGGCAAGCGTTGCGCTAACTCGCCATCGGCCGGTCCATTCCCAGTTTGGGAGATTTCGTGGAATCCCGCCTGAAGAAGATGCCTTCCATGAGCAAACATTGGCGCTACTGGAGAGTTCAATCCAAGCAAATGGAACGTTTTCTGACGACGACAGACGGCCGGGAGCCAAGCGAGTGAAGATGGAATCGAAGATTCGCCTACTGCCTGGACTGAGAAAGAGTCACTGCGGCCGAAACTGTCTTGAGCAGCTTTTCCGGCTCACCTTTTGGGACGAATCCACTTCCGTAGGCCTTCGCCTCCTCCGGCATAAAAGGAAGGTCGGAGAGCACGATTATGGGAGTGCTTGGGAACTTTGCACGAACAAGCTCGGCAATATTGGTTGCGGTCAGTTCACTTGACAGGCGGAAATCCAGAAGCACGACATCCACGTTTACGTGCGCAGGATCGGGGAGGTTAACGGAAGTGCTTCCAACCAGCGCCTGCACAACGGCAAACGAACCGCGTTCCAGAATCCATGTGTACAGCTTGAGCTGCGACGGGTCGTCGTCGATCAGCAGGATGGTGGGCACGACTTTCATGCAGAGTTCCAGTGTAACAGAATAGTTACAGGGCTGACGGCAAAGGCGAAAATTCCGTCTCAGTAAGGCAGTGCGGTGCATCTAACCGTGTTCACAGCCACAGGACGGGCTTGCGACCGTGCAAGCTGATAAATTGTCCTGTTCCGTCCATATGTCATCGCGCCTTTCAGCCGCTTCCGTTTTTAAAGCGCACAATCTGAGTTCAGACGAACTGTTCCGCCTGCTCGTCGAGAACATCGTCGATTACGCGATATTCGTGCTCGATCCCGAGGGTTACATCGTCTCCTGGAACAAGGGCGCGGAGCGACTGAAAGGATATAAGCGCGACGAGATCATTGGCCAGCACTTCAGCATCTTCTACACTCCCGCCGATCTTGCCGCCGACAAACCCAAATTGGAACTTCGCACCGCGAAAAAAGAAGGACATTTAGAGGAGGAAGGCTGGCGACTGCGCAAGGACGGCTCGCGTTTCTGGGCCAACGTGCTCATCACGAGCATTCTCGACGAGCAGGGCAATCTCATCGGTTACGGAAAGATCACGCGCGATCTGACCGAAAAACGTCTCTCAGAGCTGCGCTACCGACTGCTCGTCGAGGGAGTTCAGGACTACGCGATTTTTTCCATGGACCCGAACGGTGTTGTCACTTCCTGGAATCTCGGAGCTGAGCGCATCAAGGGCTATAAGCCTGACGAGATCATCGGCAAACACTTCTCGACGTTCTACACGCCGGAAGACCGTGCCAACGGTCTTCCCAAAAAAGTACTCCATACCGCTGCTACGGAAGGGCATTTCGCAGGCGAGGGCTGGCGCGTCCGCAAAGACGGCACGCGTTTTTGGGCCAACGTCGTAGTTACGGCTGTGCGCGATGACGAAGGCACGCTGTACGGATTCTCGAAAGTTACGCGTGACATGTCGGAACGAAAACGCCTGCTCGACACCATCCAACGTCACTCGCACGAGCTTGAACGCCGTATTCAGGAGCGCGAGGAGACGAACGCAGAACTCGAAGCATTCGCCTACTCGGTTTCCCATGATCTGCGCGCGCCTTTACGCGCCATCGGCGGCTTTGCCGAAGCGATGCGCGAAGATTGTGCCGCCAATCTCGATGAGCGTGGCCTCGACTACCTGAACGAAATCACCAATGCGGCTTCGAGAATGAATATCCTCGTTCAGGATCTCCTGGACTACGGTCGCGTGAGCCGGGTCGACATCACGCTGAATACAGTCAACCTCGGCGAAGCCGTGCAGCAGGCCGCCAAGCAACTCGGGGAAGAACAGCATGGATCGCTTTCGGTCGATGTGCCGGCGGGGCTCTTCGTACAAGCGCATCAGCCCATGCTCGTGCAGGTAATCTTCAATCTGTTCACCAACGCTTTCAAATTTCACGAGAAGAACTCGGTCCCGAACGTTCGCGTCTCTGCTGAGCAGCGCGATGGGCGTGTCCGCCTGAGTGTCCGCGACAACGGGATCGGCATCGCTCCCCAGCATCAGGAGCGCATCTGGCACGTGTTCGAGAGACTCCACGAACGTGAGGCTTATCCTGGCACCGGCATCGGTCTGGCGATCGTGAAGCGGGCTGTCGGACGCATGCAGGGAACCTGCGGTGTGGAGTCGGATTCAGGAAAAGGCAGTACGTTCTGGTTTGAGCTTCCCGCAGCACACAAAGAAACCCCAGAGAGCAATTCCGAGTAGCCGAACGCCTGTATCTCTTGTCGATGAGGACAACCGTTCTCGTCTCCATCGGCTCACACCTTCTGGCGACAAATACAACAAAGGAATTGAATGGCTAAAAGGAACTGAATGGCTAAAGGACCAGTTCTGCTCGTCGAAGATGATCCCTCTGATGCCCGGTTGATTCAACGTGCCTTCGGTAAGCTGGATGCGACGCTTGCCATGATTCGTCTCACCAATGGCGACGATGTCGTCTCCTATCTTTCGGGAGAAAAACCGTACGACAATCGCACGACGCATCCACTGCCTTGCATTGTTCTGCTCGATATCAAATTGCCGCGCCGTTCGGGTTTTGAAGTCTTGCAGTGGTTACGGCGGCAACCCACCGCGCTCAATCGGCTTCCTGTAGTAATGTTGACGTCTTCAAGGCACTCGGTGGACATCAACCGAGCCTATGACCTCGGCGCAAATTCCTATTTATCCAAGCCCGAGACCGCTTCTCAGTTGGAGCAATTAGCCACACGCTTTCAGAGCTACTGGCTGGGAATAAACGAATCTCCCGATCTACTTGGGAACGCAGCAAAACTGAATCGCTCATAACCATGCCCGACCGTACCTTGCCAACCATCCTGCTGATAGAGGACGAAGCTTCCGACGCAACTCTGTTGCGTCGCGGTTTCGAGAAAGCTGCGGTGCGCAATCCCATCGTTCACCTCAGAGATGGAGACGAGGCGCTTGCTTACCTGGCAGGAGTCGGACAATACAACGATCGCACAAAGCATCCCTTGCCAGTACTCATCCTTCTCGACCTCAAGCTGCCGGGGATGACTGGCCTGCAGCTCCTCCAATGGCTGCGAACGCAAAAAGAAATTCGGCGAATTCCCGTTGTGGTACTTACCATGGACGACAGTGCCAGCACGGTAAATGCAGCCTATGATCTCGGCGCCAATTCCTACCTCGTGAAGCCAGGTGATCCCGAACAAATCGGAAAGATCGTTGAGGCCATCCAGCGTTACTGGATCGAACTGAATGAGGCCCCTCCGCTTGTGGTAGGTGCAAAGCATTACGGGACGTAATCCACCCGCATCGCAGCCCCTTAGACCATATTGGAGTTGGAGCCATGCTGCTTCAGATCGCAGGAAGAGAATCGCCTTCATGAATCAGCCGCTCTCGCGAACATAGCGTGCGGCAATACTGTCTGCGCGGCTTAAACGTGGAGCATCACTTTCCGAAGACCATCATCCCGCCCAAACTTCCCTGGTACACGAGCGCAAGTACTGCGACGAGCGCGCAGAAAAGGTATGCCAAAGTGGGAGGAACACCGCGTTTGTGAATACTCCAGCGCCATATTGCGAGGATGATGAACAGCACAGCGGCTGCCGTTCCCAGCCACTGGTGTACAGTGATCAGCCTTGCCGGCAGCGCTGAACCGGCGGCGTGTTTCCACCACCATCCCGCCGCAGCAGTGAATGGCGTGATCACGGCGGCATAGAGTACCAGCCACCACGCTGCATTGTGCAGGCTCTGCCGTCGAAAGATAAGTCCGAGCACATCGCTCAGTAAAGCGAGTGGCAGCAGAGCCGCTGTGAAGTTGACGAGAATTGGATGGAACTGCTCAGGAGACCTCGGAGGAGACCACTTGAGCGTGGCAGCACCTTCTCCGTGGGTGCTTGCTTCGTTAGCGTGACTGCCTTCCTGCCCCGCCGCTTGCACGATCAGCTCCGCTGCCATGTTCGGGTGTGGGCGGCAATGGTAGCCAATGGTTCCTTCGTGTTCGACGACTGTCTGCCATGATGAGCCGGGATTGATCAGTCCCGAATCGAAACTTCCATTATTGGCAGTAACGGTGTGGGCAAAAATATCTTCGTTTTTCCACTGCACTGTGTCCCCTGGCTTAACAGTCAATTGCTGGGGATCGAAGTGCATCTGTTTGATGATGACAATGTGCTGCGCGCTTGCGGACTGGGAGGATTGTGCGCGCAGAGGTACTGCAGAGAAGACAGCTACCGCCACGGCGGTCAGGATAAGTCCCCAGATCTGTAGTCGTGGCGGTGCCATAGGGTATGTGCTCACATCGTGCAATTGTGGTCTGCACGCGTTCGACATCGCTGTTGATTGTTCTCGCAAACAGACATCGAGACGAATAAGTGGCGGATTAGCTTCCGCCTAGAGATTTCTGCAATTGCTGTGCGTGTTCCAGATGTCCCTGCAGGAGAGGAGCCGCACCTTCCAGCGCCGATTTGAGTTCCGCGTTTTTCGCGTTTGGGATCAGCGTGTTCTTTGCGGCGTCGATGACCGCCTGGTGAAACGCGACCTCATGAGAAGCATATTCCTGATCGAATGCCTTGCCGTGCAGGCCCGACAGCTTCTTGGTCTCTTGCGCAGCCTGCTGTTTCAGTTGCTTCGACGTGGCGCTCGGTTGCTGAGTTACTCCGAGCTTCTTCGCCAGGTCACTTACTGATTTTTCCAAATTCGTGTGATCGGAAATCATCTGGTTGGCGAATTCTTTCACCTGCGGGTCCTTGGTTTTCTTGAGTGCGAGCTTCGCCTGATTGATATCAATCTGGTTGGCTGTCTGCACAATGCCTACGATTTGAGGATCGCTGGGCGCTTGTGCGTATGCCGCAAGGGCTCCTGCTCCCAAGAGCACCGCGGATGTAATAGCGGCTGCAAAACGAGTTTTCTTCATATTCGAGTGTTCTCTCCTTATCGAGAATGCCTGACAGGCTGGCAGCCAATGGGTTGCATATAAGAGAGTCGCAAGCGGATAAAAGGTTACATCCAGGTTTTGTCAAGAAAGTGATGGCGCAAGAAGGCACTTGGTGACTGACCATCGCGAGCAGGGTGCCCGCGCATCGCTCTGCGCTTGTGTCAGGAGACGCGCATCTCGCCGGCGTCAAAGATTTTGCAATTCCCATCTTGAGTCGGCGTCAGGTTAGACTGGATGCTACGCAGTCTCTAATTCGGCTACCAGCTTAGGCGTGTGACTCGGTGTGGGGATCGTCGGGTCAATCTTCTTTGGATTCGGCAAGCATAGCTCCCAACCGATCCAGCCGCCGCTCCCATGCCGAACGATGCTCGTTGATCCACTGTTCCATTGCATCAAATCCAGCAGAATTGAGGCTGGCAGTGCGTACCCGGCCTAGCTTTTCGGTGCGCACCAATCCGCTTTCTTCAAGCAATTGGAGATGCTGGCCGACGGCGGTCAGCGTGATATTCAGCGGTTCGGCCAATGCCGAAACCGTATGAGGTCTTTCTGCGAGCTTCTCGATGATTGCGCGACGCGTCGGGTCGCCCAGAGCTTCGAAGATCCGCGCGATTTGTATATGTGCTTTTGCCATCGTCAATTCAGGGCAGCAGGCTCATTCTCGCGAGAGTTCGTCGGCCAAATCATCGAGCAAGCGGCTCCACATGGATTCCAACACGGCGGTATTCTTTACCGATTCCCGTTCTGGCACGGGAACATTCGGTTGAGGGCCGCCAAATTCGTTGTCTCGGATTTTCAACAGCAAAACGGTTTCGTCATCGTGCTGCTTTCCGCAAGGCGAGAGTTGTGCATACACGAGTTCTGCGAGACCGGACAGCGGAGCGTCAGCATTGTTGCGCAGCAGCCTGGCAATTCGGTCGAGTCCCAAATCCGGATCAGGGTCATCGCCTCTCTCCAGAACGCCGTCGGTCACAAGCGCGAAAATGTCTCCCGGTTCGCAGGGAATCGCGGTGCTCGTGTATCCGTCACTCGCCAGCAGGCCGAGTGGTAATTGAGAGACGCAGTATCGCAGCACTTCTCCGGTGGCATGCCGGTAGTGAAGCAAGGGAACGTGCCCGGCAGAGATGTACTCAACATTGCCGCTGCCATTGAAGCGCAGCGCCGCGAACGTCGCGTACATATTCGACTCTTTGACTACGGGCAGCACACGGTTGATATCGTCGAGCAGTTTCGTGAGTGGCTGGCCTAACAGCAATCCATAGCGAACCGCGGTCTTCACCATTCCCATCAGCACACCCGCACGGAAGCCATGCCCGGAGACATCGGCCACGTAAGCGGTGAGATCGTTTTCGCTCGCCACCAGGTCCATCAGATCTCCACCGACATCGTCTTTTGGTAGGCTGCGTCCATAAGCTTCGAGCTGCGCTCCAGAATGAGAGAGTGGAGGAACAAGGGTGCTCTGCATCTGGCTGCCAACGGAATCTGTCTTCCGCCGACCCGGGCTCAGAGCCTCGCCGGAGAAGATTCCTAATTCGGGAATCACGATCATCTTCGGAATGGTGTTCACTGTCAGCCTCCATGCGTTAATAAAATCTGTCCGTGAGGTTGTGGTTTGCTCAGCGCGTCATCTCTGCAGCGAGACTATCCAACAGTCCGCGCCAGCCGGCCTCGATCATCTTCGGGCCGTCCGGCCATTCGATGTATGTGCCCTGATGAGTGCAGACGAGATCCGTGCCCTGCCGGCTGCCTAGAAACTCGAACGTGATCAGGGATGCGGAGATGCGCTTATCGTTTAGGTCCATGGTCGATGCGGTCACGATGCGCTGGTTAGGAGCGATGTCCTGAAAGCGTCCTTCGTTAGTGATGTACATGCCGGCAATCGGCGTTCCTTCGCTCATGCGATACCGCAAACGCTCAGTCCCGCCAAGGCGAAAGTCCATGGCGTACTCCTCGATCTTGTGTCCCTCACCCTCAGCGAACCAGCGGCGCTTCTTGGTTGCATCGGCAAAGGCGGCGAAGACCTTGTCGGGAGCCTTTGGAAAACTTCTATCGAGAACAAATGTGCTGTGAACTGCAGAGGCCTGTTGCACTGGAATCCTCCTTCAATACTCAAGTAACAACTTCAGTATTGACTAGCGGCAACAGATTGTCAAGTAGAAACTTCAGTATTTATTTCCACGCGTCTGGCGGCTATAAAATTGCCTTCGAGGCACGAAGGGATGAGAGGAAGGTAGCGTCCTCTTCGACCGGCGGTCCGTATCGCACGATGAGGCAAATGCTAGCTGTAAACAAATTCATATTCATTGCTGTTTTGTATGGATTTTTGTGCGCAAGTTGCATCGGGCAGGATCAGTCTTCGGCGTTGTCTGCGAGTGTGGCAAAGAGTAATGCACCCAAGGGGCAGATCTCAGGGCAGGTGCTCGATTCGAGCACCGGACAGCCACTTAGGAAAGCGTGGGTCACAGCGCGGCAGAGCGAGCGGGGCGGTCGAAACGGGTCTACGACTGTGACCGACGCGCAGGGCAGCTTTTTACTGAAAGATCTCGAAGCTGGGCGATACATCTTGTCGGTCCAGCGCAACGGCTATGTCAGCCAGGTATATGGGCAAAAGTCCGCCGGAGAGCAGGGCACTACGATCTCGTTGAGCGCCGGCCAGAATTTGACCGATATCGTCTTCCGCCTGATTCAAGGCGGCGTGATCACGGGGCGTGTGGTCGATGAAGATTCCGAGCCTCTGGCTCATGCTCAGGTGCAGGCGCTGCAATTCCGCTACATGCAGGGACGGCGACGGTTGGTTCCCGTCGGCGGCGCCAATAGCGACGATCGCGGAGAGTATCGAATTTTCGGAATTCGTCCGGGACAGGTATACGTGCGCGCCACGTTGCGCGGCTTTGGATTCGTCGCTCCCGGCGAGTCGATGGATCCTTCGGCTCCGTCAGAAACCACCGCATATCCTCCTGTTTTTTATCCAAATGTTCTGGATGCCAGTCAGGCAGCGCCTCTCACCGTTCGCGGCGGCGATGAACTGCACGTTGATTTCTCCATGAGCCCGCAGCGCTCGTATTCGGTAAGTGGGAGAGTTGTCGGAGGATTGCAGGGAAGCTCGGGACGTGGGACATGGCTCATGCTCATGAAACACGGTGAAGGCATGTTCGCTTTTGGTCCTGGGCTCAACACAACGACGCGCGAAGACAATACTTTCACCTTCAAGCAGGTGTTGCCGGGTTCGTACGACCTGATTGCGCAGCAGCAGGAGGATAAGAATTCAGCCAGCGCGCGGGTTGCAATCGATATCCGCGAAGGCGATGTGCAAGGAGTAGTCGTCTCGCTGTCTCCAAAAGTCGACGTTACTGGTCACATTAGCTTCGATACGAGCCCGACACCGAAGCTCACCGGGATCAACATCGCGCTCTCGCCTCAGGACACGCAGGACTTCATGCGCGGAGCTTACGGCCAAGTAAAAGATGATGGCTCGTTTACGCTGCAGGCTGCTCCTGATGAGCGCTATCGTATTGCGGCCTATGGGCTGCCGCCCGGCACGTATCTCAAGTCGGCGTCGGCAGGCCGCGATGACGTGCTGGACAGAGGCTACAGCCCGGCAAGCAGCCGCAGCCTCGATCTGGTCTTTGGCACAGGAGCTAAGCTGACTGGCACCATCAACACACCGGATGGCAAAGGCGAGCCGGGAGTGACAGTGCTGGTCGCACCTGATCGCAAGCTCGCTGGGCTCGCCGATGAGTTCCGCACGGCAACAACCGACCAAAATGGGAAATACCAGCTCCAGGGACTCCGGCCTGGAAGTTATCGCGTGTATGCCTTCGAGCACATCGATCCCGGCGCGTACGAGGACGAGACTTGGCTAAACGGCTTCGCCGATCTGGCGCAAACGGTCCGATTATCAGAAGGAGGGCAGGAGAATCTGGATTTGAAGCCGATTCCGGCGGGGCAGGACGCGCAATAAAGCAGGCAATAGGCGATACGCAATAGGCGAAAAACAGTACCCGGTAGATTGCACTCTGGGCCGTGGAAAGTGCGCAAGACAGCATCGTTTCGGTGGAGTGCCTCCGACATGATTTGAAGGACTAGAGCCTCCGAAGAGAGGCCTTCGCCTACAAGCCCAGTGCTTACTGCCTATTGCGTATTGCGTGTTTTCTCGCTCGTAATCACCCTCAAGGCGATGTAGACTATCGCTTCTCCCCGCTATAATCTGATGACCATGCCCAAGTACTCCATCGTTGTCCCTTTTCACAATGAACAGGAGAACGTGACCGTTCTCTACGACCGCCTGAAAGGGGTGATGGAGGCCAATTCCGACAGCTTTGAACTGGTCTTCGTGGACGATGGAAGCTCTGATTTGACCTTCCATTTGTTGAGCGAAATTGCTGCTATCGACAGCCGCGTTACAGTCGTGAAGCTACGCCGCAATTTTGGACAGACCTCGGCTTTGGCAGCGGGTTTCGACCATGCCACCGGTGAGTACGTCATCGCGATGGACGGCGATCTGCAGCACGATCCCAATGACATCCCGGCGTTTCTCGAGAAAATCGGAGAGGGCTACGACATCGTCAGCGGATGGCGCAAGGAGCGCATCGACAACTTTGTGATGCGACGCTTTCCGTCCCGCTGTGCTAATTGGCTCATGGCCAAGCTGAGCGGCGTCGATATCCACGACTTCGGCACCACGTTCAAGGCTTACCGCCGCGAGATCATCAATCAGGTACCGCTCTATGGCGAGCTGCATCGGTTTATTCCCGCGCTGGCATCGTGGTATGGCGCCTCGATCTGCGAAATCCCAATTCGGAACATCAATCGCGAGCGCGGAGCCTCCCATTACGGGATTTCCCGCACCTTCCGTGTCTTCTTTGACCTGATTACGATTCGCTTTCTGCTCCGCTACCTGTCGCGTCCGCTGCATTTCTTTGGGACGTTCGGAGCGGCGGGCATTTTCTCAGGATCGGGAATCGCTCTTTGGCTCGTCCTCGAAAAGCTGCTGCACAACAGCAACGTAATGGACGACCACGGTCCATTGCTCGTCTTTGCTGCAGTGCTGATTGTTGCGGGAGTTCAGCTCCTTGCACTCGGTCTATTAGGCGAGATGCAGGTACGCCACTTCCATGAGCCCGCTCGCCGCGCACCGTATTCCGTCGATCGAGTCCTGCGGTCGCATACGGGCGAGACGGTGAATGACTAATTCGGCAATAAGCGGTAGGCGATAAACGAGTCTGTCACCAGCTTAGCTTTTGCTCATTGCTTACTGCCTATTGCCTACTGCCTATTGCCTACTTCGTTCTGCTCCTTCTCAGGCGGCCAATTTCTCTTTGACCGTCTCAACCACCTCAGCCGCTTTCTCCTTATTTGTGATCAAAGCCACGGCTGCTCCTGCTGCTACCAAGCCGAGGCCAATCCAGCGGCGATTCAGATCTAGAGTGAGCTGCCAGCTTCGTTTGTGGGCGCGCGTGTCGAAGTCACCATGCGCTCCGTGATCGCCCGGCAGCGGCTGCCACAGATTGTTTGGCCGATTCGGATCAGCTGCGCCGTCGTACTGTTGCGAGTCGAAGCCGGTCTTGCCCAGGTAGCGGTCGAGAATTCCCGGAATGAACTTTTGTCCGGTGATGGCGGCGACCGTCGGAGCGCCGACCCAGATCTCGCGGCGTGGGTGCCCGGCAGCATAGACGATAGCTTCCGCTGCGACTTCTGGTTCAAAGATTGGAGGTACGGGCTGCGGTTTGCGCGGCAGGCGGCTCTTTACCCAACTGAATTGCGGAGTGTTGAGCGCGGGCATATGAACGACAGTGAGTCGGACCTTGCTCTTGTTATGCACAAGTTCGCAGCGGAGTGAGTCAGTAAAACCAACGATTCCGTGCTTGGCGCCGCAATAGGCGGCTTGCAGCGGGATGCTGCGATAGGCCAGAGCTGACCCGACCTGAACGATCGTGCCGCGATTGCGCTGGTGCATGCGGCGTAGCGCCGACATGGTGCCGTACACGTAGCCCAGATAGGTAACCTCGGTCACACGCTTGAACTCCTCTGCTGTCATCTCGATAAAAGGAGAGAAGACGGAGACCATCGCGACATTCACCCAGACGTCAATCGGACCGAGTTCCGATTCGGTCCTCTCGGCCGCTTCTTCTATTGCATTGGCGTCAGCGACATCGATGGGCAGCACCAGAGCGCGACGTCCGTACGATTCGACTTCGCGACGGGCGCCTTCGAGACCATCGTGTCCGCGGGCAATCAGCGCGACGTTTGCGCCTTTTTTTGCGAACAAACGAACGGCAGCGCGTCCTGCTCCAGCCGACGCGCCAGTCACAACCACAACTTTAGGGAATGCCATGAGTGCTCCAGGAAAAGAATCTGGCCGGCAGGCCTGCATGCTTAGAAGGTGGCGTGAGGGAACAAGATGCAACCTTAGAGAGCGGAATCGGGCTGTCGATTCATTGCTGCACCAACATCCGAACAGGAGGAGAGCGCCCAGCTTCCGGGTAGGAAACGGATTAGTTGACAGGGTCAACTATTGCAGCCGATAGTATTGGAATGGCAAGGACAGTGCTTGAACAGCGTGTACAAGCTGTACGCCAATTCAGCCGCTTCTACACACGCCAACTCGGCGTCCTCAACGAGAAACTGCTAGGCAGCAAATACTCGCTCACCGAGGTGCGAGTCCTCTTCGAATTGGCGCAGCGGGAAAGCTGCAGAGCTAAGGACATCGGCCAGGATCTTGGGCTCGATGCCGGTTATCTGAGCCGCATCGTGAACCGATTTGTCCGCACCAGGCTGGTAACGCGCGAGCGCTCCGAGGTCGATGCCAGAAACATGCTGCTTCGACTTACTACAAAAGGGCGAGCGGTCTTCACCTCTCTCGACAGGCAATCGAGTCAGCAAGTTGCTGAAATGCTAACCGCCCTACCCGAAGCTAAGCAGAAGAAGCTCGTGAACGCCCTGCATCAGGCAGAAGAAGCGTTTGCCGCTGAAAAGACCGCAGAGCTTGTAGTGCTCCGACCGCATCGGCCCGGAGACATCGGCTGGGTCATCCACCGGCATGGAGCTCTTTATGCCGAGGAATATGGGTGGGATGAAAGCTTCGAGGCGTTAGTAGCCGAAGTCGCCGCTCAGTTCATCAAGAACTTTGATCCCACTCGCGAACGTTGTTTGATCGCCGAACTGGACGGCGAAGCCGTCGGCTCGATTTTTCTCGTTAAGTACACGGAGGAGATTGCCAAGCTCAGACTGCTGCTGGTCGAACCGCTCGCGAGAGGGTTCGGTGTCGGTCGCAAGCTGATTCGGGAGTGCATCGATTTCGCGCGACAAAGCGGATACAAGAAAGTGACCCTCTGGACGCAGAGCTGTCTTCTTGCAGCAAGGAAGCTTTATCGCGAAGTGGGATTCAAGCTGGTGAAAGAGGAGCCGCAGAGCGCATTTGGAGCAGATCTTGTGAGCGAAATCTGGGAACTGGAGCTGTGAAGTCAAGCTCCAGAATCCGTTTGATATCATTCGCGGCGTGAAACCTGTTCATCTGCTCATCGTCGCTCTTCTCTTTTCTGTCACCGCCCGAACACAAACTGCGAATCTCAGTCCGATTGAACAAAAGATGGTTCAAACGATCGATGCGGACAAACAACCGTCGATCGATCTGCTCCGGCAATTAGTCGAAATCAATAGCGGCACTAAAAACCTTGAAGGCGTGCGTGCGGTCGGGAAAGTCCTGATGCCGCGCTTTGAAGCGCTGGGCTTCAAAGTGCGATGGGTCCCGATGGATGAAGTTCAGCGCGCCGGTACTCTGGTTGCCGAGCATCCTTGTCCTGAATCGGGAAAGTGCGGCAAACGCGTGCTACTGGTCGGGCACATGGATACGGTTTTTGAGAAAGACAGCCCCTTCCAGCACTTCCAAATGATCGACGACCATACCGCCTCCGGTCCGGGCACCGATGACATGAAGGGTGGTCTGGTCGTGATGCTGTCAGCGCTGAAAGCGCTCAAGGACTCCGGCGCGCTTGATCATGCCGGTATCAAAGTTGTCCTCAGCGGCGATGAAGAAGCTGCCGGGCATCCGCTGGAGATCGCTCGCCGCGAGATGATCCATGCGGCAAAGAACAGCGACGCGGGTCTGGAATTTGAAGCCACCGCTCGCGTGGACGGCGTCTATTACGGCAGCACAAGCCGGCGGGGAAGCATCACCTGGAGGATCGAAGCGAACGGCAGAACAGGTCATTCCTCCGGAGTCTTTGGTCCCGAAATGGGATACGGCGCGATCTACGAGCTCACGCGCATTCTCGACTCCTTCCGTACCCAGCTTCCCGAGCAGTATCTGACTTACAACGTAGGCCTGATTGTCGGAGGCACGACCGCGCAGGTAAACGCGCAGGAGACCGGGGGCGAGGCAACGGGCAAACCGAACATCGTTTCTCCCACGGCGATTGCGATTGGCGATCTTCGCTGCATTTCGAACGAGCAGGTGGAGCGAGTAGAAGGCAGGATGCGCTCGATTGTTGCCCAGCATCTGGCTAAAACAGATGCGACCATCAACTTCTATGAAGCATACCCAGCGCAAGCGCCGACGCCGGGAAACAAGGCGCTTCTCAAGTTACTCAACCAAGTGAACCGATCGCTGGGGCAGCCGGACATGCCAGAGCTCGATCCCCTCAAGCGCGGCGCTGGCGATAGCGCGTTCGTCGCGCAGCATATTCCTACACTGGCGGGTGTGGGCTCATCTGGTTCTGGAGACCATTCGGCTGACGAGAAGATCGACCTCAATTCGTTGCCTATTAACAGCAAACGTGCGGCATTGCTCATCTATCGCTTGGGCCAATTGCCTCCGGGTGGAAATCTGGTTGATCAGGTGAGGTAAACGGAACGTCGTCGGTAGATTGCTGGGGCAGCCGCGTGTGTTGCGGCTGCGCTTCTTCAGGAGTGCATGCGGGATGGTTTCGTTCGGAGCTGGCTATTCGGCCATCTCCGACCCACCGGCTACCGCCGGCGGTTCTGTTGCTGTTTTTAATGCTTTCTGTGGGCGAAGACCCAGAACTTGTATCCCAAAAAGTTGAACGCCAGGGAAACCGCCGTTCCCACCAGCGCCGCTAGTGACGGCCACCATTTTGGCTCGATTCCCGAAAAAGGACGCGTGTAGGTCGCCACGTACCACGAACTGCCCACGTTCACAACAGCTCCGAGCACACTCACGAACAAGAACTGAGAGCCTTCCAGCATTGGGTTCTTGGTTTCTACTCGTTTGAATGTCCATGAGCGATTCATGAAGTAACTGTTCACTACCGCGCAGACGAATGCCACTGTTTTGAAGAGCGCAAACATTGCTCCTCGCTGTCCCGTGTGAGTAATGAAGATGAGCAGGTTGAGGATGGCGAGGTCGACGACGGTGTTGATGGCGCCGACGACGCCAAAACGCACGATTTGGGTGCGCAGGGACGCCTTCGCTGATGCGGAAGGAGGTGGTTCGTCTATCGTAAGCAAGCCCGAAGAGAAACTAGCCTGATTGTGGCCCATTCGTCGTTGATCGTGGTTTGGCTGTGTCATTGTATCCGATGCTATCTACTCTCCCTTGGGCTGCGGGACAACTCCGGTCTGCTGCGGCTGGAATGCCGGCACCGGCTGGGTGAGGATGTCGTTTCCGCGCACCGCATACGGAGAATGCGGCATGTGAGTCACGTTTCCGGTCTCAGCATCTTGAATATTGACGCCGAGCGTCTCCAGCGTGCGGCCCGTCACGATATCGAGTTGGAGCTTGGAAGATTCATACGCAGACATCGCATTCACAAGATTCGATTCCGCTGTAGAAACGTTGCTCATCTGTGTGAGAACGTTATACGTAGTGCTCAGGCCTTGAGCCAATTTCTTCTGCTCGGCATCCAGGCTTTGAGTCGCAAATTCACGGGCTTTCAACGCCGAATCCACAGCCGCACGATTCTGCTGGACCGCGAACTGCGCATTGCGGACGTCGATCGCGATCGTGTTCTCCAGTTGCTGGAGCCGCACCTCCGCTTGCCGGTACTCGAGTTCGGAGCGAATCTGGTCTGCCTGAGCGGCGCGGTTCCGAATTGGGATGTTGACGCTCACCCCCGCGAAATACGTAGGATGGCCACTGGTCGCGCTGAGGGCATCGAAGTACCCCCCATTGTTTGGCAGGCTGGGCGTTCCTGTCGCGGTGAAATTTGGATTTAAGGCGCCTGCGAGCCCGGTGCCTCCGTAGTTTGCGACCAGATCTACTGTCGGCAGAAGCGCGTTGCGCGCTGCGCGTTTACTGATGCTACGGTTACTCAGATCGATTCGCGCCTGCGCCAGTTCGGGACGATGCTGCAGGGCTTCGTTGACCAGGTCCTGTGTAGGAACCACCGGTTCTGAAGAAGGCAATTGGATCCGATCTGTGGGAATGACGCCTGCATTCGCGAGCACCGGATCATTTTCGTTGCGCGTAATTGCGTTCTTCATCAGCAGCTGCTGCAGTTGCAAGTTCGTCTGCGACGTAATCAGCGCCTGCTGGCTTGCAGCTTCTTGCGCCTGAGCATTCACAATCTCAATTTGCGCGATCGTGCCTGCCTGTACCTGCTTGCGATTATTCGCCTCAAGCTGCTGGGCGGAAGCGAGTGCCCGCTCTTTGGCTTTCTCGTCCTCATACGCAGTTACGAGACTCCAATAGAGGGTTTCGATTTGCGTAACCGTGAAGATCACTTGCTGGCGAAAAGCTTCGTCGGCGATCTCACGATTGTTGCTGGCTATGGTGATGAAACGCCGATTAGATGCCAGGCTCATGCCTTCAAGCAGATGCTGCCGAGCCTGGATCAGGAAATTGGAATTCAGCTGCGGCACGAGAAACGTGCGTGTGCTGTTCGACGTCACGCGCGAATTGTTGAACGTCACATTAAGCAGGGTGCCGGTTGAGAAGCCTTGCTGATATCCGAAATTCTCTTCGCCGGTACCCTGTAGCAGTGAAGGAACGCCGCTGATGACTGTATTCGACTGCGGCGTGTTGGTGTGCTGATAGCCCAGAGTCGAAGTGAGGAGAGGGTCGAAGGAATCGATCGGCGGTCCAACGCCGAGTGTCGATGAAACCAGACCTCCGGTTCCAGTGCCTGCTCCGCCGGCAGCGGCGACAGTGCCTCCGGCGCCCCCACCTGCCGTGCCGCCGCCAATGCCGGCGACACCTGCCCCCGGCGTCCCCTGCACGATTCCCGTATTTACGCCGCGAGCGTTTGCTCCTGACTTGGTCCGAAGGATGTCGGTGTCGGCAATTGGTAGATTGTAGCGGGCAATCACCAGGTCGAGATTGTTCTCGAGCGCCAACGTGATGGCGTCGTCGAGAGACAACATGATGTTCCCATTCTGAACCAGTGTGTTAATTCGCGCGGAGTTAGTGAGACTTGGCTCGGCTACATGGTGGGCTTTATAGGGAGCCAATACAGTTGGAAAATACGAAGCGCCGGTGGTGTAGTCACCGGCATGCTGCTCTTGAGAGTACAGGCCGCTCCAACTCGCACACACAATCGCAACGATGGAAGAAAATCGAACGATTAACCGATGCATGATCATGGTCCTCCGGGGAAAACAAAGGCTGACAACAGTCCTTCGCATTCTGCAATGCAGACGCAGGAATTCGCAACGAAGCGAAACTCACAGACTATCGAAGCCAGGGCAGGGAAGACGTTAAGGTTTGTGATATGGCGCGCGATTCAGCTCGTGGAACCAGCAGCCGAATTGGACCGAACGAGCCCGAACGCATTTCGTACGCGCGTGCGGCTGAAATAGGCGAGGATCAGGATGAGGAAGCAGAAACGCAAGATGCCGAGCACCAGCAGTACAGGTGGAAGATGACGAAACATGCGGGCAAAGAGGCTGACGTCCAACACAAAGGACAGCACCACGAAAGCGCAGGTCACAAACCACGCCCAACGCTGCAGCTTCCACAGCGCGATGCCGACCCAGCAGCAGAACACCGCCATTACCACGAAGTAGGTGGTTACGATTCCGGGAAAATCGAGCAGCAGCGTCGGTCCCAATTCGGCAGACGGGGTAGCGTTTTCGATAAAGCCGATCACCGACAATCGAGCGAACAACCACGCCATCAGCAGAGCCGTATATCCGGTAGCGCCAAGAAAATAGAAGAACGCGATAATGCTCACGCCCGCAGGACGCCGCTTCACTGGTGCTGAACCTCCCCTACAGAAATGATCTTTGATTCTGTGCGGAACTTCTTGTAATCGCTGAACACGGCGTCGATGTCGAGCCGGATCGGCTTCACGAGCGCCACGCGCGCATCGAAGACAATATGCGCATGAAGAGGCAACCATACCTCGTTGTTAACCAGCGTTTGTTCGATTTCAATATGGGAACCTGGATGCAGGCGCAGCAGAAAGCCTCCCCAGGTGATGGTGTCGATTACGTCGGCATCCATCCTGAGCCACTGGAACTCCGTTTTGTCGATCCATAGCTTCGGGCGCAGCTTTGGCAAGACTCGCGCCGCGTTGAGATTCGGCCGGAAGTCCGGGCGCGGTTCGCCGCTGATCACATATGCGGCACGCCCATTCAAGGTCTCTTCGCCGACGATGCGGAAATCGTATGCGTTCGGCACTTCGAGCAGAAACTCGTGCTCTTCGCGATGTCGCTTTTCAAAATCCGCCAGGCGTTTCTGGTGTTCAGACGGAGTTTCGGTGCGACGCTTGGCCATCGTGTCGTTTAACTTCGTCTCGACCTTGCGCGCCTCGGCGTCCGAGAGCGGCTGATCGTTGCGTTTGATGAGGTGAGCGTAAGGTTGATCGTACAGGAAGATGATCTCTTCGGTCTCAGATTTGTTCGATTTGACGCTGCCATCGGCGTTCAGTTCTCGCTGCTCGATGCGCTGGATGAAGGTGTAGTTCTTTTCCTGCTCCCAATTCGAAACATCGCGCTGCATAGCGCGGCGCACGATCTCCTTCGCCGCTGGAGCAGGCGCAGGAGACGGAGTAGGTTGCGGTGATCGGCGGCTGTGAGATTTTTGCGAAAAACAGGCGAGAGAAAATGCAGCGATGAAAACGAGAGCACCGGCGCGATAGGAATTCCTGAAGTTCCAACTCATCACAGATGGATTGCTCTCGCTCGGATTGCATCATAAACGTAAATCACAGGAGGCGCAGAATCCGATTGGTCATGTCCGGCAGTGTTTTGCATCAATCGCCGGTGTGCTTGGGTGGCCCGCAGGAATCGCGGACCACGAGTTCCGTGGCCAGCAGCACCGGAGTCACATTCTTCGCTCGCTTCTCCAGGTGATCGATCAGCAGACGTGCTGCGACGGTGCCAAGCTCACGCGCTGGTTGGCGAACTACGGTCAGCCGAGGACGCAACAGCGTTGACCAATAGAAATCGTCAAAGCCCAGCAAACTGATTTGATCGGGACACGCGAGCCCGAGTTCCTGAATCGCCGCAAGCGCACCTAACGCCATCATGTTGTTGGTGCAGAAAATCGCGGTCGGGCGCGGCGTCCCCTCGAGCAACTGCATGGCATGATGATGTCCACTATCCATGTCGTTATGGCCGGAGTGGATCAGCGAGCGCTCTTGCTTGATCTTCGCGCTCCGCATCGCCTGCAGAAAGCCTTTCAAGCGATCGGCGGAAGTTCCGCTGGACGTATCTCCGGAGATGATGCCGATTTTTCTGTGTCCAAGACTCAGCAGATATCGTGTGGCTTTATCCGCCGCCAGAGTGTTGTCAACCCCGACGCGGCCAATTGCGCTGTCCCCCGCGACTGGGTAGCGATCGGCATAGACAACCGGAAGAGTTCCCAATATGGGCTTGAGTCTCTTAGCAACCGCTTCCATTGCCGGCACGCGTATGATTCCGTCTACACGCCGACGATGAAACGAGTCGAGGTAATTTCGTTCTTCCTCCCAGCTTTCGCGAGAATCGCCGATGAGTATGGTGTACCCCACTGACGCGGAATAGTCCTTTGCTCCGCGCACCAGATCGACGTAGAAGTTGTTCGAAAGATCGGGAACGACGATGGCAATGGAGTGCGTTTTTTGCAGCCGCAGCCCGCGTGCCAGATCGTTCGGCCGATATTTCAGTTCTTTGATTGCCTCTTCAATACGGCGGCGCGTCTCTGCGCTGACATAATCGGAGTTGTTCAGGGCAGCGGAGATTGTCGAGACCGATGCACCGGCAGCTTTCGCTACTTCGCGAATAGTTACATGATGCTTCGCGTTCCTTCGCTTCGTTCTCAGGCTCCTGCGGGGCATGGGTGTGCTGGAAGCATAGTATCTGCAGATTAGACGCTGTGAAAGAAGGGGAACTTCCTTTTCAACCAGGGTAGATCAGCGAAATGTAATCCCATCGCGAGTGCGGCAAAGAGAATGCTGTAGAGGAGGGAGTAGAAGAGCGTGAGTCTCCCCGCCAATCGATTGAGGCAGGCGGGGAGTAACTCAAAATAAGCGCCTACTTCGTGAAGGCCTTAATGGCAGAGGCCTCATCGTCTTTCACGTCGAAGACGGTGTAGAGCTTCGTAATCTGCAGCAGGTCATGAACCTTCTTCGTCAAGTTGAGCAGCTTGAGCTCGCCGCCCTGGTTGCGGACCGTGGTGAAGGCGCTCACCAATTCGCCGATGCCGGAGCTGTCGATGTAGGTCACGTCACCCAGGTTGAGCAGAATCTTCTTTTCGCCTTTGCCGAGCAGCTCGCGGATCTGGTCGCGCAGCATGACGCTACCTTCGCCGAGGGTGATACGTCCGCTGAGATCCATGATGGTCACGCCGTCAACGCGACGGCTGTTTGATTTCATTGTCACTGTCGTCCCTCCGAGGCCCCCTCTGTGGAATGGCCGGTATGTTTTATCAGCGTAATTTCTGTTCCAGGCTCCAGGTTGCGGAACCGCACCTCGTCCATGAATGAGCGAATTAAGAAGATGCCACGCCCCGATTGCTTCAGCAGGTTCTCTTCGGCCAGCGGGTCGGGGATGTCTTCCTCTCGCAGTCCGCGTCCCTGATCGGCAATCGTGATTACGAGCGCATCGCCCGTGTTCTCAAAAGACACCATCATCTTCTTCTTCGGATCATAAGCGTTGCCGTGAAGCACGGCGTTTACCGCGGCCTCACGCACAGCCATGGCAATCCGATGGCAATCTTCGTCATCAAAAGGCATCTTCGACGCCAATTTTTCGGCTGTCTGTTCTGCCTTATTTACGCTGTCGAGTGTGGAATCCAGCGTGTATGAGACCCGTTCTAAGGTCATGAATTGCTTTTCCGAAGCGACAGTATAGCTCCCCGCAAAACCCCGAATTGCATGGAAAGACGCCCGTTGAATGGGAATCGGTAGTTTGCCTGTCGTAGCGAAGAAATGTCAATGGATGTTCTGCGCGATGGCTTGCTGCAATGCTATCCGGAAAAGTAGGCTTGCTCCGACGGTCAGTCTTGATTTTCCCGGCATTCGCGGGAATCACTATGTCGTTGGTGTTACCGCGTATATCGAACTACTGGTTACAAGGCGGTTAGTTGCTTCAGAAGCCCGCCTCAATCCTCGACCGCGGATCGAGATAATCGCGAAGAGCGTCGCCGATGAAGTTGAAGGAAAGCACTGCCAGCATGACGGCAGCAGCAGGAAAGAGCACGAGGTGTGGCGCATCGAATAAGTGCGACCGGCCGTCGTTGAGCATCGATCCCCAACTCGCAGTAGGAGGAGGAACGCCCAGGCCGAGAAAGCTCATCGTGGCCTCGGCGAGAACAGCCCCGGCCATTCCAATCGCAGCTTGGACGATTACAGGCTGAATTATGTTAGGAAGAATGTGACGCGTGATTACACGCCAGTCACTCGCTCCCAGCGCGCGCGCCGCCTCTACAAATTCTCGCTCTCGCACTGCCAACACTTGCGCACGGACTAAGCGCGCGTAGCCGACCCATCCTCCGATGGAGAGCGCAAGGATCAAGTTGAAAATCCCCGGACCAAGAAACGCCACGAACGCAATCGCCAGCAGAATCCCAGGGAACGACAGAAACGCATTCATCACGATGACGTTGAAGAATCGATCGACGCGCCCACCATAATACCCGGCGATCGATCCGAAGATGAGTCCCAGCAGTAAAGAGCCGACCACCACGCTTACCCCGACGAGCATGGAAATGCGCGCGCCGTAGATTACGCGAGAAAAAATATCGCGGCCGAGTTCATCTGTACCAAACCAGTGTGCCCGCGTTGGTGCTTCGAGTCGTGTAGCCAAATCGAGTTGCGCAGGATTGCGCGGCGCGATCAATGGCGCAAACAGCGCGAAGATTACGAACAAGCAGACGAGCGCCACGCCGAAAGCCGCTAGTCGGTTGCGGAGCAGTGCGCGCATGGCAAGAGTTTCAATTTAACCATGGAGACACGGAATCACGAAGAACGGAAACCGGGTGCTCTGTGGCCGTGTGTCTACGTGGTGAATAGGGCGTGTTTTCAAATACATAACCCAATACAAAAAATTCAGAAGCAACCCTCTTGACGTCTATCGCAATCAGTAATACTCTTATGGCGATTTGCAATAGAACCAACGGAAGAGTTTGGGAATGAAGTTGGGCGAGAAAATCCGGTACCTGCGCGAGGTCGAGGGCAGCATTCGAGGGCTCGATCGCGAGCTGACACAGCAGGAAGTTGTGCGCGCGATTAAGAAAGAGCTGGGAACGAGTATCAGTCAATCGTATCTTTCCCAAATCGAGAAAGGTGCACGGCCGCATCTGACCAACACCACGCGCATGTTGCTGGCCAGGTTCTTCAAGGTGCATCCCGGATATCTGGTGGACGATCCCGAGGGTTATCACACCGAGCTGATTTCGGATGTCCGCACCTTGGAAGAGCGGCTGGACCTGTGGCTGATCGCCGGAGCGGAACGCTTTCGCCGCGATCCGCAGATGAAGCACGCGCTCCTGCTGCTGGCGAAGCACGCAGATTCGCGCGGGTGCCTGGTGTTGCTGGGAGCAATTCTCGAGACGCCGGGACTAGCGGAACGCCTACTCCAAGTGCTGAAGCCGGAAACGGGCGCAAAGGCGAACGGCAGCGCGAAAGCGGAGGAGGTCTTATGAATTGGGAGCTCTTCTATCTGATCTGTTTCATTGTGGGATTCGTCTTCAGCACGCTTTCGTTTTTGACGGGCACGCTGCACGTTCATCTGCCGATTAAGGGTCAAGTGCATGTTGGGCACGGCGGAATGCATGGATTCGCATCATTCTTCAATTCGTTCACGCTCATGGCGTTTCTGACCTGGTTTGGCGGCATGGGTTATCTGCTGACACGCTATTCCAGCTTGTGGACGGGATTGGCGCTGATACTCGCCACCATCGCTGGTTTGGTTGGAGCCGCAATTGTGTTTTGGTTCCTTGCACGCGTACTGCTGAAGCACGACGTCGGCATCGACGCCGCCGAGTACGACATGATCGGCGTTCTTGGGCGCGTGAGCAGTTCGATCCGCAGCCAGGGCACCGGCGAGATCGTCTTCGAGCAAGTGGGGACCCGCCGAAGTTGCGGCGCCCGTACCGAAGACGGGTCTCCGATCGCGAAAGGGACCGAAGTTGTAGTGACGCGCTACGAGCGGGGCATCGCTTACGTGCGCGCATGGGATGAGATTTCCGGCGAGGCTGAGGCCAGCGCCGGGGAAGCAAGCAAGTTGTAGGCGGTTCCGTTCTGGGACCCAAGGAGAAACGGGTATGCCGAACTTTTCATGGCAAGTAGTGGTTGGGCTTTCCGTGCTGGGAGTGATGTTCCTCCTGGCGATGATGGCGAAGCTCTTCGTCAAAGCCGGACCGAATGAGGCGCTGATCGTCTACGGCTTCAAGGGAAAACGCGTGCGCATCGGGCACGGGACAGTGGTCTTCCCGCTGTTCGAGAGCTGTCGCATGCTCTCGCTCGAGCTGATGTCCTTCGACGTTGCGCCGCAGCAGGATCTGTACACGAACCAGGGCGTCGCGGTATCGGTGGAAGCCGTGGCGCAGATCAAAGTGAAATCCGACGAGGTCTCGATCTTCACCGCGGCCGAGCAGTTCCTAACGAAGACTCCGCCGCAGCGGGAAGGTCTCATCCGTCTGGTGATGGAAGGACATCTGCGCGGCATCATCGGCCAGCTCACGGTCGAGCAGATCGTGAAGGAGCCGGAGATGGTCGCCGATCGCATGCGTTCCACATGCTCCGACGATCTGAACAAGATGGGACTCGAAGTTGTCTCGTTTACGATCAAAGAAGTGCGTGACAAGAACGAGTACATCGCCAACATGGGACGTCCGGATGTCGCGCGCATTAAGCGCGATGCCGACGTGGCTGCTGCTGAAGCCGAGCGCGACACTGCGATCAAACGCGCAGAAGCGCAGCGTGCAGCCGCGATCGCCAAGGCTCAAGCGGATCAGGAACGCGTGCTGGCCGAGACGCTCTCGCAGGCGAAACAGGCTGAAGCGCAACGCGATCTCGACGTCAAGAAAGCTGCCTATGCCGAGATGATCAAGAAGCAGCAGGCGCAGGCCGACAAAGCGTACGAGATCCAGACCAACATTCAGCAGCAGACGGTGATCGCCGAAGCTGTCAAGGTGCAGCAGGTCGAAAAAGAGCAACAGATCAAGGTGCAAGAAGCTGAGATTCTGCGCCACGAGAAGGAGCTTATCGCGACCGTGCTGAAAGAGGCTGAGATCGAGCGTCAGCGCATTCAGACTCTCGCCGAAGCCGAGCGCCAGCGTCAGATGGTCGAAGCCGAAGGACGTGCCTCAGCGACTCGCGCGCAGGGCGAGGCCGAAGCCGAGATCATCTTCAAGAAAGGCGAAGCCGAAGCCAAGGCGATGAACGTGAAAGCCGAGGCGTATCAGGAGTGGAACCAGGCCGCGGTCGTTGACAAGCTCATCACCGGTCTTCCCGAAGTGGTACGTGCAATGGCCGCTCCTCTCGCGAACGTAGACAAGATCACCATTGTTTCGACCGGCAACGACGGCGCAGCAGGCGCGAGCAAGATCACGGGCGACATGACAAAGATCGCCGCCCAGGTCCCCGCGTTGTTCGAGGCGCTGTCGGGCATGAGCATGAACGAGTTGCTCGGCCGTGTGAAGCAGTTAAAGAACGGTGAAGCCGATGGCGACGCAACCAAGAAGAAATCTGCGAGTGCAGCTTCAGGACAGACACATTAATAACGTGCAGGACATCGCCTCGGGCGATGTCCTGCATGAAGCAGACAGGAGAGGTTATGAACACTTGGAAGGGAGCATTCGTCGCGGTGCTGTTGAGTGGAGTCGTCATCGGGCTGCTGAACGGCCATCTCGCGATCTGGACCGCAATTGGTGCGGCTCTGGGTGCGGTGATGGCCGGACGCGAGCGCAAGCGTGCCGCCGGTTGAACGATCTCTCGAATTCCGAGTTGCCGGAATTATTCGATCAAAGAAATTGCAGGGCAAGTGAAAGGAGTTTGAGTCATGGCGTTACTGGAAAGAGTTTCGACGTTGATCCGGGCCAACATCAATGACCTGGTGGACAAGGCAGAAGATCCGGAAAAGATGATCAAGCAGGTCATCCTCGACATGCAGAACCAGCTTCTGCAAGTAAAGACGCAGGTCGCGATCGCCATCGCCGACCAGCATCTGCTGGAGAAGAAACAG
Source organism: Terriglobales bacterium (assembly GCA_035764005.1). Lineage (NCBI taxonomy): Bacteria > Pseudomonadati > Acidobacteriota > Terriglobia > Terriglobales > Terriglobales bacterium. The sequence goes on along the minus strand of DASTZZ010000025.1, from coordinate 145,388 downwards.
AAAGAGAACGAAGAGAAGATCGGCGAATGGACACGCAAGGCGGAACTCGCAGTTTCGAAGAAGCAGGACGATCTCGCGCGTGCGGCGCTGGAGCGATCACTCTCATGCAAGCAGAACGCGGCCAACTTCGAACAACAGGTAGCCGATCAGAAGATCGAAGTCGAGAACCTCAAAAACGCGCTGCGCCGCCTGGAGCAGAAGCTCGAGGAAGCGCAGGCCAAGTCGGACATGCTGGTGGCGCAAGCGCGTCGCACGCGCGTTGTGGGGAAGGCGCGGACGGCGCAGTCAGCAGCCAACGACGGAAAGCATGTAGATACGTTCGATCGCATGAAGCAGAAGATCGCTCGCGGCGAAGCGATCAACCATGCTCATAGCGAGTTGACCGGAGATTCGCTCGAAGACCGCTTCGCCACTCTGGAGCGCGAGGAAGAGATCGAGAGGCTCTTGGCGGAAATCAAGAATCGAAGTGCGTCGGCGTGAAGGCGGCTGGCCGGCTTTCGGCTACCAGCCTCCGGCCTGTTCATGCCGGGCTATAGCGTCGCCAACTAGAAATTGTCATCCCTCGCGCGGCCGCGAGAGAGTTGCGGATATCGAGAACTTTGATTTGCCGCGCGGGGGATCTGCTGTTATGGGTTGGTCCGCTCGCAGCAGGTCCCCCGGGCCGCATTAACTTTCCAGATGCGTTGAGGACGACGCGGCGGCCCGAGGGATGACAGTATCTATAGTTCAGAAGCATTTTAGTGGAATTGGAGGGTTTTGATGCAACCACCAAAATCATCCTGGCTCGAAAAGCTTCTCATCATTGTTCCCTGGGCGGCGATTCCCGTTTTAGCTCTCCACTTTTCGGCAGTTCGCAGCGACCTGCCCGAGCGCATGGCAGTTCATTTCGACTTGAATGGACGACCGAACGGATGGCAATCGCCGGGGATGTTTCTAGGGTTTTCCACATTATTTCTACTCCTCGCGATTGTGGTCATGAGCTTTGTGCTTCTCCGCTCATTCCGATTGCGCTCTCTCACTGTTGCGGTCACCCTCATTCACTATTTCACTGTCGGCGTGGTGTTCGTAGTGTGCTGGCAGGTCCTCGATCACGCGGCATACAGACGCTCCATGTCGCAGATCTGGCCAATGCCGGGAGCGCTTCCCGTTATGGGACTCACGTTTGCGGTTCTTGCACTGGCGCAAATGCCTCATGCCGGAACGCAGCCATCTTCGACGGGAATATTGATTGCCGAAGAGCGGCACAAATCACCGCTGCAACTCCTCTGGATTCTTCCCGGAATGGCAATTGGCCTGTGGATGACATTCACCCTGCCCAATCCCGGCAGACTGGTAGGCATTTTTCTGACCGCGATCATGGCATGGGTCGGCTTTGCTGTCGTGGAGGGCTTCAAGTACATCGTGCGCAGCGACGGCGTGCAGGTGAAAGGGTTTCTCCTCCCGCTGCGCTTCATTCCGCGTTCCAGCATTCACTCCTATCGCATGGAGCCCTGGACCGGGCTCGGATACGGAATCCGGCTGACCTCAACCGGTACAGCATACATTTGGGGTGGAAAGAACGTGGTCAACATTGCGACCGACCACGGCAATGTAATGCTTGGACACTACAGTCCGGAGCGTCTGATCAGCGATTTGGATCGGATGATGACCACGAGCTCTTAGAAACTGGCGCAAGTGAGATGATGGTAACGAGCTTCACATTGTGTTTTCCGCAGCCCCGTTCTTCATGGAAGAACACTGGGTTGCTGCGTGAGGCTTTATAGAAAAGCAACAACAAAGTCCTTTGCCAAAAAAGTACGGCTCCGGACGACACCGTTTTCATGAGTTAATGACTCGATCTCTCCTTTTGTTCGTAATTTGTCTCTGCTCGGTCGTCTCGGCGCAAGAGATCACCAGCACGACCGAAATGGAACGCCAGATCTTCGAGTGGACGAATCAGGAGCGGGCCAAAGTGAATGCTCCTCCGCTCACTTGGGATAATCGCTTGGCGATCGCTGCACGTTTGCATTCCGACGAAATGGCCAAGCAGAAGAATTTGACCCATCAGCTGCCAGGAGAAGCTAAGTTCACCGAGAGGCTTTCACTCCAGGGCGCTCGCTTCAGCGCCGCTGCCGAGAACGTTGGCTACGGCGACGACGCCGAAACTCTGCAATCGGGATGGATGCATTCACCCGGCCATCGCACAAACCTGCTCAACCCTGCTTACAACCAAATGGGGATGGGAATCGTGCGCTCCGGCAATCAATTGTGGGCGACGGAAGACTTCGCCACCGGAGTTCCACGACTTTCATCGGAAGATTTCGAACAGGCAGTGGAGAAGCAGATCGCATCGTTGCGCAGGAAACACGGATTGCCCGCAATGGAGGCGGTCACCTCTACGCAGCTTCGTCGAATCGCCTGTGCAGGCGACACCTCTGGCGGTGCGGCTATGGCGGCACTGCCGCGACGCAACATGCAGGCCTACAGCTTCAACTTCACTACGCCGAACGCTGCCGACCTTCCGAATGTTCTAACGAAGCGCGTTCTTGAGATGCCGAGCGGTGGCTATTCAATAGGCGCCTGTTTGTCGGAAGCGGGAAATAATGGCATGAGTACCTACCGTGTTTTGATCGCGCTATATCGATAAACGAATCGCTGTGGTGTCTCGATCATCTATATTGTTTGCACTGTCGAGAATGACTCCAGAAAATACCGAAATGTTTGACGTTCTGGTAATAGGCGCAGGTCCGACGGGAATGGCTTGCGCAATTGAGGCGCAGCGTGTGGGCTTGAGAGCGGTGCTGGTCGATAAAGGGTGCCTGGTGAATTCTCTGTTTCACTATCCCGCGAACATGACGTTCTTCACCACGCCGGAGCTTCTCGAAATCGGCGACATTCCATTCAGCAGCCCGAATCAAAAGCCGAATCGGAGCGAGGCGCTGGAATATTACCGCAAAGTTGCCGATCACTATGCGTTGGATGTTCGGCAATATGAACGCGTAGAACGCGTCCAGGGAAGCGATGGAAACTTCCGTGTCCACACGCGTGATCGCTTCGACGCTGCACACGTACACTCTGCGCAGAAGCTCGTGCTCGCGACCGGCTACTACGATCTGCCGAACTACATGGATATTCCCGGCGAGAACTTGCGCAAGGTCGCGCACTACTACCATGAGCCTCATCCTTACTACGACACGGATGTGCTGGTGATTGGCGGCAAGAACTCAGCAGCGATTGCTGCGCTGGAACTCTGGCGCCACGGAGCGCGCGTTACGCTTGTTCACCGCGGTCCTTCGATGCACAAAAACGTCAAATACTGGATTCTCCCCGATATTGAGAATCGCATTCGCAATGGCGAAGTGACCGCGCATTTCGAGACGAACGTTCGTGAAATTCGGGAAAGAAATGTGCTTTTGGAAACTCACGGTCGGCAGTTCGAAATTTCCAACGACTTCGTTTTTGCGCTCACGGGATATCATCCCGATTACGACTTCCTGCGCAGCCTGGGGATTCAGATTACGGGAAACGATTGCCGGCCCTACTGCAATACCGAAAGCCTGGAATCAAATGTCGCTGGAATTTATCTCGCAGGTGTAATCGTCGCCGGCGCGCGGACGAGCGAGATATTCATTGAGAATGGACGCTTTCACGGGCGCCAGATTGCGGCAGATCTTGCGCGCAAGTTGGCGCCCCAAACCGTGAATAGCTAGATCAGCCTTCCGGACCCAAATACCTCAATCCAACCCCGGCGAGCTCCTCTTCCCGCATTTCCAGTTCAGGAAAACTCACGTAACCGTCGCGGACGACCCGATCGAACGCGAGGTCGAGTTCCCGGTCAGGAAGATCGAGAGCGAGCTTGTCATAGAGAAGCTCGTGAAGTTCTTCTTTGTTCATGCTCGCAGTGAATGATTCACCGCCCAGGTCTTCATAGCGGATCTGGAAGATCTCCCCGCCAGGAGAGGCGTTGGCTGCTTTTCTGATATCGAGCGTTCCGTGCATCTACCTACCTCTGACTGCTCTGATTGCGGTTTCTGACGATAGGGTTTTCCGCCTACAACTCCAGAGATGAAGAAAGCTACGTCCGCGGGAACGAGCGATCGGCTACTCTCATTCGCTGCCAACCTGCCGCCTGCGCTGCTCGTCTCATTTAGCGTCTCTCCACCTCACCTGGTTGGGATGTGTGAACGTAAGTTGCGCGCCCAAATGCGTGGAGGACGACAGATTTGCAATTTGGGGGAAGGTTCCATGAAAACACGTTTAGCAGTCATGCTGATTGCTGTGGGTGCGCTGGCTTGCGCGCCTGCCATGCGCGCGCAGGATCACGGAGAACTTGGTGTATATGGTGAATTGTTTCGCGCCTCTGCCAGCGATCTTAATCTTTACGGTGTCGGCGGCCGCGTTAGCCTGAACGTACACCCGAACGTGGCCCTCGAGGCCGAGGGCTCGTACGACTTCTCGCAGAGCAATACCCAGAACGTGAGCGACATTAACGGCAACACGACCCTGTTCCGCTCCGATCTGCGCGCTACCCACTTCGCCTTCGGACCGAAGTTCCAGTTGGGTACGAACTCGCCTGTTCGCGCATTTCTGTTTGCTAAGGGCGGTTTTGTACGCTTCGGCGTAACACCGGGAGCGGTTACCTTCGGCAACTTCCCGACCAGTCTCCAAGGCACTGACCTGAACGGCGTCTTTTATCCAGGTGGCGGACTCGAATTTTTCCTTGGCCCTCTTGGTATCCGTGTTGATGCGGGCGACGAGATCTACTTCGATCGCGGCGCGCAGCACGATCTGAAGGTCTCTTTCGGTCCGACAATTCGCTTCTGACGTGGACGAGAGGCGCAGTATCCCTGCGTCTCTCATCTCCGCACAGCTTTGTATACGTTATCTGAATGGTTAACGTTGGAATGATTATCGCTGAAGGGGAATGGCAATGAGATATGCGCGCGGATTGCGGGCAAATCGCGTTGCGGTCCGCGCTTATGGCGTACAAAGTTTTTCGAAGCTGCTGCCAACATCTCGGCAGAGTATCTCATCTGTAAACAGGTAAGCACCTCCTGAAACCAAGGCGGATGGGCCCCATGAAAGTTTGTTTAGTCACAGCATTCCCTCCGAGTACAGAGAGACTCAACGAGTACGGTTTCCATTTAGCCAAAGAACTCAAAAAGCACGACCTCATCAGCCTCACGGTCCTGGCCGACCAGATGGATCAGCCCGCTGCAGAGCTTCCCGAGTTCGACGTCGATCGCTGCTGGAAATTTAATTCCGCCTCGACGCCCTTCGCGCTGCTGCGCGCCGCCAGAAAACACAAGCCCGACGTTGTCTGGTTTAATTTGGTCTTCTCCAGTTTTGGCGATAAGCCAGTCCCTGCGTTTCTCGGCATCTGCACGGCGTTCCTACTGCGATTGTTTGGTTTTTATACGCACATTACTTTGCATCATGTAATCGAAGCGTTGGATCTGTCCAAAGGCACGCGGTTCCCACGTCTGTATCGCTTCTGCGGCGCGATCGCGACGAAGCTGATCCTCTTCTCCGGATCGGTGACTGTTCTACTGCCGTCATATCGCAAGCTGTTGCTTGAAAACTACGGCGGTGAATACGTCCATCTGCGCAAACACGGAATCTTTTCCGCGGCTCCGAAATTTCCCGACATCAGCAAACGGGGAAATCCTGAGCACCGCATTCTTGCATTTGGCAAATGGGGAACCTACAAGCGTCCAGAAATTCTGATCGAAGCTTTTGCGCAGATCGCCGATCGATTCCCGAACGCGAAACTGGTGATCGCGGGCTCAAATCACCCGATGTGTCCCGGATACGTCGAGTCATTGCGCGAACGCTGGAAAGATTGCTCGCACATCGAATTCCAGGGCTATGTTCCAGAAGATGAAATTGGGCGGCTCTTCTCTTCTGCAACTGTGATGGTCCTGCCTTATACCTCCGCGGGCGGGCCAAGCGGAGTAGCACATCAGGCCTGCGAATTTGCTGTGCCAATCATTGGTTCAGACATCCCTGATTTCCGTGACATGGCTCAGACCGAAGAGCTAGCCATGTTGTTTTATGAAAACGGTAATACCGACAGCCTGGCAAAGATCCTGGCTGATCTACTCGAGAATCCGACTCTGCAGCAGGAAATGGCGGAGCAGAATTTCTCGGTAGCGGTGCGCATGACGATGGAGAAGGTTGTCGATCAGTATCTCCAGTCATTCGCGAAGTACATTGCGTTGAAGCGGCGACACAAAGCCTCAAGGAGGAAGCCGGCCCAGACAATCGAAGTCTGGCCGTCGCGATTTCACCGGGCGACAGAAGCGATGGACCCACTGAATTCAAGGTGAACCATGTATTCGCTCACTATCGTCATTCCGGCTTATAACGAAGAGGGACGCCTGGACGCCACTCTCGACAAGCTGGCTGCATTTATCGAAGCTGAAGCATGGAACGCGGAAATCATCGTCGTCGACGATGGCTCTCAGGACGGCACCGCGCGTCTGGTCACGCGTCACATGCAGCAGCTACCCTACTTGCGCCTGATGCAAAATCATATCAACCGCGGCAAAGGATTCAGTCTGCGCCGTGGAGCAGAAGCCGCGCTGGGCGAAATTATTCTTCTATGCGACGCCGATCTTTCTGTGCCAATTCAGGAATTCCACAAGTTGCTCGCCGCGCTTCATGAAGGTGCCGATATCGCCATTGGTTCGCGCGGAGTCGTTGCGGGAGGAGAGCGGGTCGCCGTGCCCTGGTATCGCCGTATGTGCAGCGCCGGGTTCCAGATGGTCGTCCGTTCCGTGTTGGGATTACGGTATGAAGACACTCAATGCGGCTTCAAGGCGTTCAAGCGAAAAGCTGCACGCCTGATCTTCTCGCGTCAACGCATCGAGCGCTGGGGTTTCGATCCCGAGGTGCTTATGCTCGCCGACCGCTTCTGCTTCGTTGTGAAAGAGGTTGGCGTGGAAGCTATCCACGATGACCGCAGCAGGTTGAACCTCGTGAGCGCTTCATTCCAGATGTTGTGCGAGGTACTTAAGGTTCGTTATCACCTGCTGTTCGGACTCTACAGTCACCCGACGCCGAGTTTTCAGGCTGCTTCTCCAGCGTCGCCGCCCCCAGTCGCAGGCACCGACACGCTCGGGACGGCATCCGCCAGCACCAATTAATTTGTTAGAAGCCTCTAGGCCGCAGGTTACAGGGAACAGGGAACAGGTCACATAAGAGCAGGCATTCTTCACTCTAACCTTTCTCCTGTTCTCTATCCCTTTTGCTTGGCGTGTTCGAATCCTTTCATACAGCGAGGGAACCGGGACTACACTTGAGGTGTCAAAAACCCGTATCAGCTCCTGGCTGATGCACCAACATCGTGTCCTTCCTGAACATTCCGCGCGGCGCGCCTAGAGGAGAGCTGCGCACCGTAGGACCGCCTCCTCAAGTTCCATTTTGGGTCCGTTCACGCCGCGCGCTTACGTATTCTGTTCTGGCCGGCTTTATGACCGGCTTCATCGCGTGTCCTCTTCGCTATGTTGTTCTCAGGACCTGGATCACACCTCCGTCTCTTCAACAGCTTCGCTGGTTGCCGCCGATCATTGTCGCGATCGAGTACGTCGGGATTGTCCTGGTTGCGGCCTTCTCAGGCGCAATCGCCGGGTATGGCCCGGGTGTACGTCTCGGAGATTCCAGAACTCGGCGAAATCTCGTTCTCTTCACGATCGTTGCGGTATGGACCGCCCCGTTAATAATCCTCCTCCTCGAACGCTCAGCCTGGGCTGGACTGATCGCGGCAGCTATGGTGATCGCCGGATTTTCAGTGTTGCGAAGGGTGACGGATGAAGAGGTATATCCGAGTCCTGCAGCCATACAAAGCCAACAAGGATTCGGCAACTTCTCTCAACTGGAAGACTTGAGCCGACTCTCAAAATCGCTCGCCTTGGTGATTCTCGCAACGGCAGCATTGGAAGCAGCCGGATTGGCGAATTGGATTGCCGAGCGCGAAATCGCCTTCGTACTCTTTGTTGTCGGGGCTGCCGTACTTGCAACGCAACTTCCGCGTGGGAGTACTCCAAACATTTCGCCTCGACTGCTTTCTCGCGATGGGACGCGCCTTGCATTGAGCGCTGGTTGCGCGACGGCAATGGTATTAGTTGGCCTGCTGCCGTTCATTGCTTCTTCGAATGGAGACGCTTCACTGGCGGCGCTGTTGCGAAGCCTCTTCGTGCGCAAAGCCGGCGGAGCTGTCGTGCGCAATCATGCCGTTCGCTTGCAGGAGACGCCGATTCGGAGTGATGGGTACATCGGAGTGATCCTCACGCCAAAGCGGATGCCTCAGGTCAGCTCCAGGCAAATTCCGCAGCTTGTCTTCAATCGGAAGGCAATGGGCCTTAAGAACCCGCTGCATATTCCATTTACCGGCTCCTATTGGTTTTTCCAAGATCCATTCGTCCGTCCCCCATTCGATTCGGTAAGGGCAGAAGGTGACCCGGCGAACGTGGGTGTCCGCTCTTCGAATCGAAAGCCGCTTCAGATGGAAGCGGTGCAAACTTTAGACGAACCCATCGAGACGCGCGATATCGACAAGATCAAACTCGCAATGCTTGATGCCGATCAGAATCCGCAAACGATCTCGGTGGAACTCGTACTCGCCGACACGCGCACTTGGGGAATTCCTATGCTGTCACTCGGAGTAGAACGCCTGGAGCAGAGTTCAGATCTGATGAATGTAATGACTTCCCATTCCGAAACTGAGGGATTCAAGGTGCCGTTGCACTGTGATCTCGTGCGCTTCAACCAAATTCGCTTGATCTTCCGCCTCGATCCCTCACGGGACAGACGAGCAGCGGCGATTGCGATTGACAGCTTCGTACTGGTGCCGCGCGGGCTGTAATACCGAACCCTGCAGGATTTCACCACAGGGCGCCGCAGAGGACCACAGAGGAAAAACTACTTTCTCTTTAGCATCCCTCTGTCGTCCTCAGTGTCCTCCGTGGTGAAATCCTATGCTCGCGCATGCTCGAAGCGGCGCTTGGCCAAAACGAGCCGGATTTCATCGAATGTGATCTCGGGGGGCAGCGCATCTTTAATGGGACGCAATCTCTCACTGCTCACGGAGGTGCAGGCTGCTTCAATGGCCTCTACCTTCTCATTGCCGACCCATTGCGGCTGGAAATCCAGTTCTCCGCTTTCCACCATGTCGGCGACGAGCGCGACTACGCTGCCAAGTTGACGTCCGCGAATTTCTGCAATTTCCTGCAGCGTGCGTCCCTGCGCAAGCAGCCGTCTGGTTTCCTCTGACGGTTTGGAGGTCTTCTTGACTCCTGAAGCGTTCCCGGCAGCACGCGCACCGGCACGGAACTCCTGCATGGCCTTAAGAATCTGCGCACCATAGGATCCGATTTTGCGTTCTCCCATTCCGGGAACACGTTTCATTTCGATGAGATTGGATGGCTGAATGCGGCAGAGTGCTTCGAGCGTGCTGTCGTGCATGACGACGAACGCAGCCAGTCCCTGCTGGCGGGAGGTCTGTCTTCGCCACTCGCGAAGGTATTCTTTGAGTTCGTAATCGATGTCGGAGAGCGGAGGCTCGGGCGTAGGCAGCGATTGCGGAGCGCCGTTACCGACTGCAGAGAATGCCATAGCTCGCTTTCGGTTGCGCGTCGGCTGCTCGACTGGCACAACGAGCCAGTCAGGCTGGGATCCGCACACATCGCAGGCGCCGCACGTGGTCCACTTGGGCGTCTCCCCAAAATGGGAACACACTTGCAGATGCCGGCAGACGCTGCTCTCGACGAATCGCCTGACCTGGTGATAGCGCTGCCAGGAGCGTTCCTTTTCAGCAGGATCGGTGATCTTCTCGATGAAGTACGTCAGCAGGCCGATATCGCGCTTTTGCCAGAGCAGCAGGCAATCCGCAGGTTCGCCATCGCGTCCGGCGCGTCCGGCTTCCTGATAGTACTGCTCGATCGATTTCGGCAGGGATAGATGAATCACGGCGCGAACCGCGGCTTTGTTGATGCCGAGGCCGAACGCGATCGTCCCCACGATGACGCGAACTTCGTCGGATGTCCAACGCTCCTGGTTTGTTCGGCGAGTTGCGGCATCCATCTGACCGTGATAAGCAATTGCCGGAATGCCGCGCGCTTCGAGGAAGTCCACGGTCTCCTCCACGCGCCTGATCGTCGGCGCATACACAATCACGTTGCTGCCGTGGTATTTGCCGAGTGCGCGCAGAAGCAGATCCGGCTGCGCCCATGAGTCACATTCCTTGACCACATAGCGCAAATTGCGACGATGAAAACTGGCAATGTACTTATCTGGATTGCGCAGCCGAAGCTGATGAATAATGTCGTGCCGCACCTGCCGCGTAGCGCTAGCCGTGAATGCCGCGATCGGGCAGTCGGGAAAGTGCTGACGCAGCGCGCTGAGCTGACGGTACTCCGGACGGAACTCGTGTCCCCATTCGGAGATGCAGTGTGCCTCGTCAATCGCGAAGAACGAAACCGGAACCTGCTTCAGCCAGTCGATCGTGTCTCTCCGAGCGAGGCGCTCGGGCGAAAGATACAGCAGACGAAACTCTCCTCGAACCGCCTTGATCGCGATCTCGGACTGATCTCCTATACTCATAGCGCTGTTGAGCACGCTCGCGGGAATGCCCATCTGCGTGAGTTGCGCAAGCTGGTCCTGCATGAGAGCGATCAGAGGAGAGATGACGATCACCGTACGGCCGTCCAGCATGGCAGCGGGCAATTGATAGCAGAGAGATTTGCCGCCACCCGTAGGCATCACGACGCAGGTGTCGCGACCGGAGAGCAGACTGTTGACAATGCGCTCCTGCAGAGGACGAAAAGAGTCATATCCCCAATACCGCTTCAGCGCCGCAAGCGCATTCTGATCAGAATTCATGGGCCGAGGTGGCGTGACCGCAGGACGAGAACGACCGTGAGTCGCAGCCTATTCTAACCTTAGGCGCGATTGCCGCAGAACGCATTTCTCACGGACTATTACCCTGTCTGGGATCGGAAAATTCAGCACACTGGAAAAACCTGTCTTCCTGAAGCGCTTCTTTTGCGCGAAGGATCTCCCGCGATGCTTCCGCCTGAAATGCCCTTGCGTGGCTCTTACCAAAACGGTTGCTTCATGGCCGAAGAGGCTGGAAGGCGCATTTCCGTTTTATGCATTCCGGAAGATCCTTCGTGCAAAAAAAAGCGCTTCAGGAAGACAGGAGATTGAGACTTTTTCCAAATCCAGCGTGCATCATCCGAGTTAAACCTGTGCTCTCAGTCTCTCCTGACTCGCATGCGACAATGTTTCCACAATGAGTCTTTCATCCGACGTCAACCTCTGGCCCTCGGCCGAGCACGCGCTCGAATATCTTCGCCGCGCCGACACGATTCCGCATCGCGTCGAGGGCGAAGCCGCGCTGTTGGAATTTGTCCCTGCGAATGCCGCTCGCATTCTCGATCTCGGAAGCGGAGGAGGAAGACTGCTTGGCCTGGTGCGGGCCGCGAGACCGCAAACGCAATTCGTGGCTCTGGATTTCTCCCCGACCATGTTGGATACGTTGCGTGAGCGTTTCAGCTCAACTACCTATGTAACTGTCATCGCCCACGATCTCGCAAATCCGCTGCCCGAAATGGGAAGCTTCGATTGCGTAATCTCCAGCTTCGCAATTCATCATCTGGCGCACGAGCGCAAGCGGAGCCTTTATGGCGAGATATTCGAATTCCTTACTCCCGATGGCGTTTTCTGCAACCTCGAGCATGTAGCGTCGCCAACCATAGCCCTGCATCATGAATTCCTTCGCTCCATCGACACGGCTCCCGAGCAGGAGGATCCTTCAAACAAGCTGCTCGATGTCGAAACCCAACTACAGTGGCTTCGGGAAATTGGGTTCATCGACGTAGACTGCCACTGGAAATGGCGCGAACTCGCCCTGCTCGCAGGCAGAAAACAGAACCGCCGCCGGTAAGCGGTGGGCTGGAGATGGCCGGATGGCCAGCTCCAGGTGCGACCTAAACCCATAAGCAATTGAGAAACGCAGTCAGGAAACATACGACTGCCCACTGCCTTGCGCCCAGCTGCTCCGTCAAAACCCTCTCGCTACCAACTCCTCAATGGTCCAACGCTGTCCTTTGTCCCGCTGCTTCTCCGCATACCGCGCCAGCACATCGACTTCAATATTCACCGGCTCTCCCGACGAGAGAGTATGCAGATTCGTTGCCGCATAAGTATGGGGAATGATTGCGATTGTGACGCGAGTGTCGGAGATCTTCGCAACGGTGAGGCTGATACCCTCGACCGTAACCGAGCCCTTCTCGACGATATAACGAGTGAGTGACTCAGGAACCTCAACTTCGAGCCAGCGATCTTTACTGCCGTTGCTAGTCGGACGAAGTGAAACAAGCTTGCCAGTTCCATCTACATGACCTTGCACAATGTGTCCGCCGAGCGGAGTTCCGGCTGGAGTAGGCAGTTCCAAATTGACAATGCGACCGGGTGAGAGATGTGAAAGGGAAGTGCGAGCGATCGTCTCCTGGGCGAGGTCGGCTTCGAATGAATCGGCAGTTGCTTTGAGAGCGGTGAGGCACACCCCGTTTACGGCAACGCTGTCGCCTTCCGTCAGCTTAGAGGCAAGCCTCGGAGCGGAGACACGGATGCGCATCGTGCCGCTGCTGCTAGTCAATGACTCGATAATTCCCGTTTGTTGAATCAGGCCTGTGAACATTGTTGAAGAAATCAGGTCCTACGAAACCTGGACTGAGTGGACGTAGTGGACGGAATGGACAGACCAGCAAAAACCTACTTCATCTCAGTCTACAAAGTCTACCGAGTAGTCCACTCAGTCCACTCAGTCCACCTCAGTCCACTCAGTCCACTCAATCCACTCAATCCACTCAGTCCACTCAGTCCACTCAGTCCACCTCATCAATATCGGCGCTCGCTGCCGCTTACGGTCTCCGGCTCTGTTCGCATTCGTATGGATTCTTAATGTAGCCCTCTACAGCAAAATCCTCCCCAAATCGATGCAGCAAGATCGAATGCACGCGCGCAGCCTCGCTGATGCGCGGAAATCCTGGGCCGGTGGCGAACGGTACCGAGCCCGTGCCGGCGAGAATTTTTGGTGCGTAAAACAAAAAAACTTTGTCGACCACATCTGCAGCAAGAGCTGTCCAATTCACCAGCGCACCGCCTTCGATGATCAAACTCGTGATCTCCATTTCACCAAGTTTCTGAATCACGGCGGCGATGTCGGGCCGGCCATCGAGTGCGCCAAGCTTCACTTGCTCAACGCGAATGCCACGATCTTCGAGTTCCCGCCGCTTCCTCTCTTCAGCAAACGAGCAGAAGACGATCAGATCGTCTTTAACGGTTCTTACCAGCTGCGAGTCCAGAGGCAGGCGCAGCTTCGAATCACTGACCACGCGCAACAACGGACGCCGCCTTGGCCTTCCCGTGCGATCAGTGAGCAAAGGATTGTCGGCAATCACTGTATTCACGCCAACGAGGATGGCATCCGCAGCGTGACGTAGTTCCTGAACATGCGCACGGGCCTCTGCGCTGGTGATCCATCCGCCGGCAGCGTCGCCGAGGCCCACTCCGCTGCCCGGCGGCGTGAACGGCGGAGCGATCTTCCCATCGAGCGTCATGCCAGCCTTCAACGTGACCAGCGGAGTCTTGTGGACGATGTATTTGGCAAACGCTTCGTTCAGCTTGCGCGCTTCTGCTTCGAGCATGCCTACGTACACTTCGATTCCGGCAGCGCGCAGCCGCTCGAATCCCTTTCCCGAAACGGCGGGATTGGGATCCTGCATCGCAGCATAAACGCGCACGATGCCGGCGCGGACCACAGCGTCGGCACATGGTCCGGTGCGTCCGGTGTGAGAGCAGGGTTCGAGATTCAGATACAGAGTGGCACCGCGCGCACGCTCGCCAGCTTGCTCTATGGCGAGCACCTCGGCGTGCTTTACACCGTCGTAGGTGTGAAAGCCTTCGCCTAGGATTTCGCCCGCTGCACCGACGACAATGGCGCCAACGTGCGGATTAGGAGAAGCCAGAGCGATACCCTGTCGCGCCAAATCCAATGCACGGCGCATGAACTGTTCGTGATCGTGCGCTGGCATGAGTTATGCAAAAAGGGAATCGACGAATGATTGAGAATCGAAAGGGAGCAAATCGCCGGCTTTCTCGCCCACACCGACATAACGCACGGGCAATCCGAGCTCACGGGATATCGCTACCACCACTCCGCCCTTCGCTGTGCCATCGAGCTTGGTGAGCACAATTCCAGTCACGCCGGCCGATTGTGTGAATTGCCGCGCCTGCTGCAGGCCGTTCTGTCCTGTCGTTGCGTCCATCACGAGAAGAGTTTCGTGAGGAGCCTCGGGAATCACCTTCTTCGCTGTCCGCCGCATTTTCTCCAGTTCAGCCATCAGGTTCTGCTTAGTGTGCAGACGTCCGGCGGTATCGATGATCACATAATCCGTGCCGCGCGCTTTTGCCGCGCTCAGTCCATCGAACAAGACGGCAGAAGGATCACCACCAGGTTTGGTCTTGATGACCTCAGTTCCAGTGCGAGTACCCCAGACTTCGAGCTGCTCAATGGCTGCGGCTCGGAAGGTGTCCGCTGCGCACATCAAAACGGTCTTGCCCTGCGTGCGGAACAAGCTCGCGAGCTTTCCGATAGTCGTGGTTTTGCCCGTTCCATTGACACCTACGATGAGCAAAACCTCCGGACCATCAACCTGTCGCGCCGGAACATTCGAGGAATGGTTGAGGATTGCTGCGATCTGCTCCTTCAATAAACGCTTTAACTCTTCTACGTTGCCGATCTCTTTGTGCGTGGCCCGCTCGCGCAGGCCGTCGAGGATTTCACTGGTTGTCGCCGTGCCCAGGTCGGCGGCGATGAGCGTAGCTTCGAGATCGTCCAGCGTTCTGGCGTCGATCTCTTTATTAAATGCAACGATCTCCTCGATGCGCTCGCTGAGGTTCTCGCGGGTGCGCGAGACCGCCTCTTTCATGCGATCGAGAAAGCCTGGCTTTTTGTTTTTTTCCTCGTCGAGGCTGCCGAAAAGAGTCTGAATCATGAAGAACGCCGCAAGAATTCGATTATACGTAAGCGAGTCAGAAGCGAAGCTGCGCTGGGATGCAGGCAGGGAACGGCGAGAATTGCGCGGCCGCTCGGCTTATGACTTGAGGGACACGAACGGCGGACAAAAAACCGTGGTTCTGCTGCTTGTAACTGACTGAATCTTCGTAAAGCTTTCCACATAATTTTCTTTGATTCCGTCTCGATATTCTGGTTCCATTATGGTAAAGTGGCGAGGCAAAGAAAAAGAGAATGCGGCGTCGCCGACGTAGATCCGATCCTTTGCAGGCGATGTCCGAGCTGTCCGAATGGGAGCTGTGTTCTTCACCAACTGCCAAACGAGAGTATGGAAACGAAGCGGTCAATATTTCCCCGTGGCCTCGCTGGGCGCAGCGCTTTATGGATACAGAGGGGTGATTACTAAGTAGTAATAAACGAGATGTTGGTATTTCGAATTTTTGGAATACAACATATTGCGTACAAAATTGGGGAAATAGATCACAAGTGAGCTTAAGTCGTTTCGATGACGTATTTTGCGAGATAAGGGGAGGGGGAGGGGGTACACAGGTCCAAGGCGGTTTTGCGAATCGGACGACTGCGAGCGTCTATGGCTTGATCGGATGAAACGCGTTGAATGAGAGCTTAGGCAAAAGGATGATCAACGTCGGACTTGTCGGTTTCGGCTTTGCGGGGCGTGTCTTCCATGCCCCCATCATTTCTGCAGTTCCGGGTCTCAACCTGCGCGCAATCGTGCGGAGGAACGGTGATGACGCTTCGCGAGCCTACCCAGGCGCCACTCAGGCGCGTTCGATTGACGAGTTGCTCGCAATTCCCGAGATCCAGCTTGTCGTAGTCGCCACGCCGAATACCTCGCACTTCCCGTTGGCGAAGCAATGCCTGATTGCAGGCAAGGACGTAATAGTCGATAAGCCGTTCACCACGACGTATGCCGAAGCAAAGGAGTTGGTCGATCTGGCTCACCAACGCGGACGAATGCTGACGGTCTATCAAAACCGGCGGTTCGACGGTGATTTTCGTACCATCTTTAATCTGCTCGCCGAAAAGCGGCTCGGAAGAATCGTCTTATTTGAATCGCACTTCGATCGTTATCGGCTGGAGCTGCGGCCCGATGCCTGGCGAGAGCGTCGCGAACCGGGAAGCGGAATTTTCTTCGATCTCGGCGTTCATCTCCTCGATCAAGCCTTGCTCCTCTTTGGCACGCCCGAGGCGGTAACCGCGGACCTTCGGATGGAGCGCCAGGGAGGTCAGGTCGATGATGCTTTCGACGTCCTGCTGCATTACCCACGTATGCGGGCTCTGCTCCGCGCCAGCATGATCGCCCTTGCTCCGGATCTGCGCTTCCTCGTGCGCGGTGAGAAGGCCGCGTATATGAAATACGGAATCGATCCACAGGAAGAAGTGCTCAAGCGCGGCGAGGTGCCGGGAGGTGACTCCTGGGGCAAAGAGAAACAGGAAAGCTGGGGAGTGCTGCAGTCGGTCAATGGCGCAGAGCGCGTGGAAACAGAAGCGGGAGACTACCGCCTGTTCTATCAAAATGTCCGCGATACCATATTGGGAAAATCAAAGATAGCTGTCACACACGAGCAGATGCTGAATGTGATGCGCGGAGTCGAGTTGGCGCGCAGAAGCAGCGAGGAGCGGAGGACGGTGCAGTGGTAACGGAACGGGCGGCGGTTCTGTTGGTCAGTGCCACCTGATACCCTTATTTCCCTATGAAATACACGGCATGGAAGGACGTTGAACTCGAGCAGGTGAATCCGCTGCTCGACCGACAAATCATCACAGGCGACGAGGTCATGCTCGCCCGCGTACTGCTGAAGAAGGGCTGCATCGTTCCCGAGCACAGCCATGTGAACGAGCAGGTGACCTACATTCTCGAAGGCGCTCTCAAGTTCTGGATCGAGGGAAAGGAAATTGTTGTACACGAAGGCGAGGTGCTCTGCATTCCGTCGCACGTTCCGCACAAGGCGGAAGCCATGGAGGACACGGTCGATCTCGATATCTTCTATCCGCTTCGCCAGGACTGGCTGAACAAGACCGACGGCTACTTACGGGCCGCGTCCAAAAAGTAAGTGGAGATTCGATGAAGGCGATTCGCGTTCAGCAATTCGGCGGGCCTGAGGTGTTGAAGGTTGAGACTGTTCCCGATCTGCAACCCGGTCCCGGACAGGTTCTCGTGAAGGTTCACGCTGCCGGCGTAAACCCATTCGAGACTTACCAGCGCACAGGCACCTACGCTGTTAAGCCGCAGCTTCCATACACTCCGGGAGCAGACGCGGCCGGGACAGTGATTAGCGTCGGGTCCGGAGTACAGCGTTTCCGAGCAGGCGATCGGGTGTATGTCGCAGGAAACGTGACCGGCAGCTACGCCGAACAGGTGGTGTGTCTCGAAGCGCAAGCGCATCTTTTACCGAAGAATGTCTCGTTCCAGCAAGGCGCGGCGATGGGTGTTCCGTACGGAACTGCGTATCGCGCTCTCTTCCAGAAAGCTCACGGCCTTCCTAACGAAACCATTTTGGTCCATGGAGCGAGCGGAGGCGTTGGTATTGCTGCAGTCCAGTTAGGGCGCGCGCACGGCATGACCGTAATCGGCACTGCTGGAACGGAAAAGGGAAGAACCCTGGTTCGCGACAATGGCGCACATCATGTCCTCGATCACAGCAAAGGCAGCGTCGCTGAAGAAGTAAAGAGGATTACAGACGGTCGCGGTGTGAACGTCATCCTGGAAATGCTCGCGAACAAGAACCTGGCGCAGGATCTCTCGATGCTCGCGATTCGCGGACGGATCGTAGTCATCGGTAACCGCGGCACAATTGAAATCAATCCCCGAGATGCTATGGCGCGCGACGCAATCATCCTGGGAATGACGCTGTGGAACACACCGGAAGAAGATCTCGCCAGGATTCACGCAGCGCTCGTGGCATCCCTCGAGAATGGCGTTGTGCGTCCCGTGATCGGGAAAGAACTGCCTCTCGCCGAAGCGGCACGCGCACACGAGGAGATCATGCAGCCGGGAAGCTACGGGAAGATTGTGTTGATGCCTTAAGGTTTTATTGTCATTCCGAACGCCTGCTTTTGGCGTGAGGAATCCCTATTGACTTCGAAGATGTTCGGGCTTGCTACTGTAACTATAGGGATTCCTCACTTCTGCTCACGCGAACTCCCGCGTGAGCATCCGTTCGGAATGACAATACCGATGCTAAACCGGTGGCCCTGCCGGCGCTCCTGACGGCTTCAACTTCGGCACGTTCTGCTTGGGATCGCGAATGAATGCTTCGATTCTGCGCTCAATGGCCTCTGCATTCCCAGCTTGGGACGCCTTTACGTGAGCGGAGACGCTATTTACTCCCGTCCACGCTTGGGCGCGAACTTCGGCAGTCGCGTTGTCATCGGCAGCAAGAATCATTAATCGATCGGCTAACTCGTTCTGGAGAACATCAGCAAGATCTGCATGGCCTGCCGCAGTCGGAGCAAATGCGCTTCTTACCAGAGCGGAAAGGATCTCGCTCGCAGAAGGCGAGCTGCTGTCGAAGTGATGAATGGAGTCCATGCGAGCGAGTCGCTCAGGATCGAGAAGTCCGCCGTAAACGATCTCCGCAATGGACCGTGCGCCGTCGTATGGACTGAACAAATATCCGGCGCTGGATTTGTAAGCTTCCGGATCGGGTCCCGCGTTTTCATGCTGCACCAGCGAATTCCAGATTCGGGACGGCACTTCCATATGGTCTGGGCGAAGCGCCTGCAGGCACAACTGGAGAGCCTCACGCTGGCTCTGCGGATTCCAGATTTCGAGCGGCTTTTGGCCGTCGCCGGCGACCGTGAGTGGAACCCTGGCGCTACCGATCGTGTTGATCGCCGATGCGAGCGCGTAACGGTGGAAGAGGTACACAAGAGCGAATCGGGCGGCGAATTTCGAAATGGGCTCGCCCTGGCGGAGCATCGTAGGGCTGTAAGATGCGACCAACGCGTTGCGAACTGGAAGGATTTCGCGCAGCCACGTGACTGGATCAGGACCATCGTCATAGGCGTTCCAACGCGGATCGTCGTAGTTGCCCCAGAAAATTCCCTGGCCGAGAGCCTTGCGCACGATTCCATCGAGTCGCGCAAGCTCCTGTGGATCTTCGGGCGAAACAGGCAACTGAACGCCTGTGCTGTATCCCCACTCAATCGCGAACTTGTCGTAGCTGCCAACGCCCTGCATGTACGCATCGCTCAGATCGGCGGTGCCGTCTTTGCGAATGCGGATGCGCGGGGCGAAGTAGTCCATCACCGATCCACGATCGAAGGTGCTGGTGACAAAGTTGTGCTCAAGTCCGAGAATATGTCCCATTTCATGGCAGGCAAGGAGTGCGATGCGTCGAACCAGGACTTCATCTTCCGAGAGCTGCGGATCGGCATTGTCGAGTTCTGCGAACAGGTCCATTTCGGAATCGTCGCGACCCGAAGCTGCGCCCGGCGTGACCACGTCCCAGTAGTTGTTGACCGTCCTCATGCGATGAGAGTCCAGCTGCACCACAGCATGAAGAATCTCGCCGGTGCGCGGATCGGTTTGCACCATGCCAACGGACCAGCCGCGTCCGTTGCGGTTTGTCCATTGAATCGTGGGATAGCGCACGTCGAGCGGATCAGCGCCTTCAGGCAGGTCTTCCATTACGAGCGCATTGCGAAATCCCGCCTGCTCGAATGCCTGGTTCCACCACAACGCACCACGACGCGCAGCCGAGCGCATCGGCTCGGGAATGGCACGGTCAAGGTAAAAAGTGATCGGCTTAACCGGCTCGCTGATCGCGGCGCGTGGATCCTTCTTCTCCAGTCGCCAGCGATCAATAAAGTTCTGGCTCAGCGACTGTTTGTAGCTGCGAGAGAAGTCATCAAACTGCTCGCCGAAAAATCCGACGCGAGGATCGGCAACGCGCGGCTGATATCCGGCAGGCGGAAGCGCAAGCAAAGAAATATGCTCGTGCACAGTGAGCACTCCCGGTTCTGGATTGTTCACGGCTCGACTTCCCGAATCACTGACAAACGTCAGAATGTTCTCGACTTCGGTATTCTGCGGGAAAGCGCGCGTGTGCTCCATGTCCACCGCGCTGCGCTCGCCGTCAAGTCGCCAGTTCGCACCATTCTCATTTGCAACCTGCCGAACCACTCCATTGATGGCGCGCGAAGGACGGCGCAATTGGTTCAGCAATCCAGTGGCATCGCGGACCACCAATGGATTGGCGTTTACGACCAGACTGTCTCCCTGCTCCGACTCGACGGGCAGAGCGGCGATGACCGAAGTGGGAAAGCTGCGCTCAACCGAGTGCTTCAATTCGGAACTACCGTTCTCGGCGCGGAAGCTGGTGTTCTCGGCAATGACCAACACCTTCGGTCCGGAGCGCACGAATCGGCAAAGCTGCGAGCCGCCGACGCTGCTCCGATCGGCAAACATCTCGATCGAGCCAACGCCGCTGCTCAGTCCGGTGAAATAAATGAAGTCGCCACCGAGCCGTTCGAGCGAGAGCTCGAAGAGCAGCTCACCTTTCTTCGCGTCCCAGAAGAACGGAATGAATCCGTCATTGCGCTTCAGTCCGGACAGACGGTCACTGGAAGAGTGCTGGTCATTAGCGGCCGCCTGTGGGTTGGAATGCGAATTGTTGTTTTGAGAAAACGCAAAAGCAGAAAGACAGAAGAGGAGAAGAATCGTCTTTGTCATTGCGGATTGATGTTGTCTGGAATTCTGAGACCAGCAATCCTATCAGGAAGCAGGACAGCAGAAGCAGCTCTCGACGGCCGCAAGGACCGAGTGCCGACTGCCCAAAGCCGAGTGCCGGGTTTCTGGTGCGAAAGGAGGGACTCAAACCCTCACGGTGTTACCCGCCAGATCCTAAGTTGAGCCGTTTTGCGGGCGTGAGCGAAGCGGGAGGCAGCAGGCGAAATCCTGAGGCTGTGTTGCCGAAGGATCCAGAGGAAAGAGTAAGGAATGGTGCGAAAGGAGGGACTCGAACCCTCACGGTTTTACCCGCCAGATCCTAAGTCTGGTGCGTCTGCCAATTCCGCCACTTTCGCGTTCTACGACTGATCACAGCGGTGATGCGGAAAATTGCATCTCCTGCTGTTCATTTCGGGTACCAGCAATTGTGACACATTAACGAATATCGATACCAAACAATCCAAGCATGGGTGTGCGCTCACGTAGCAATCGCCTGCATTGTTGAACACCAGGCTCTCACGGCATTTTTGAGTAACGGATTAAAATACCGTCGCTCAAAGGCGTGGGACACTGGGTTTCCGTCCGGATTTGGAGAGGATGTTTCTGATTTCACTGGCGGATTCTGGACAAATGCTCTAGAATGATTAGGCGAATAAAAAGAGAATACGCAGATGCGGAGCTTGGCATTGGTTTCTTATTTCTCATTGTTAGCCACGATGGTGGTTGTAAGTCAGTTGCTTGGCTGCATGGCACCAAAAATTGATAGGCAATACTGGACTCGGCTGACTCGTCCTCGCCTCCGGTCTGAGCTCGCGGAAAACGGCGAAACCTGGTGAGAAGGAAGTAGTGATCGCAACATATTCTGATTTCGATTTTGGAATCACAAGATGTTGTGTTCAAAATTGGGATGAATGTCGCAAAAGCAGAGTTAAAGCTTCTGGATTGAACGACTGTGCATTGGACGAGGCAGGGGGGAGGGGGAGGGGGCCCTTGCTCAGGTGATCTAGAAGCTGAAAATTGCTTGTTTCTCGAATCGCGACCGTTTCCGAAACTTTCTTGGCCGCGAGTGTTTGGCAATTTTTAGGGCGTAATGTTGCATTAGAATTTCGCTCCGTGGAGGGAACAGTGCGCAAGTCCTTGAGTGTGTTGCTGCTTTCCATTTTTGTCTTGGCTCTGCAAAGCTACGCTAAGGCTCCAAGTATTCCCGCTTTGGTACTGCAGGCAAGATACGTTGCTCTCGGGTATGAGACGGCAGAGGGATTCATTGCGGAAACTGATTTTCGTTCGTTCGCTTCCACAAAGGTTGTGCCTGACGATCGACAGGCGATCGCGAACATCTATGACTCCCTGAGTACATGGAAGCGTTACACCATCACCATCAATCCGGCCGATGCCGACCTGTTGATTGCCGTGCGCACCGGCAGGGCGGCTTCAGGCACGGGCGGAATTCGCGTTGGCGCCGGCAGCATTGATCCGACCACAGGTCGGCGAACTTCAACGAGCATCGGCCCGGTGTTCGGGGCGGAAGTGGGCCCGCCTGACGACTACCTCGCGGTATATCAAGCCGATGATGGCAGGGAGGCAGCGCGGCTCTGGGTAGCTACACAGCATGACGGACTCGTGGGCAAGAATCCGCCGCTCTTCAAGAACTTCAAGGATGAAGTTGAGGCCGCAGCGAAGAAGTCCAAGAAGCCTTAGCCGAAGCCGCGCTGAGACTTGAACTTAGTCGCCGACCTGCTCGCGGACGTCTTGCGCCGCCGCCGCACGGCAGAGAGCGACTGCTACGAACATTGCGATACACCAAATAACACCGACCCCAAACAGCAAACCCATACCTTGCTCCTGTAGTGACTTTGGGGAGGAATTGTGGGGAGAGGCGAGATTGTGCCTGTACCGTTTGAGACTGTCAAATGGAGGGTAATTCGCGCGGATATTACCGCGTTTTCCACTTACGCGCGCCGATATCCGCAGGCAGGGTTTCAGATGTTCTCCGAGTAAAATTGAGAGTAACGAGCCGTCAGAATGCCTGAGTTTACCCACCTGCATCTCCATACCGACTACTCCCTTCTGGACGGCGCGTGCGATGTAGATAAGCTGGTCAAGCGAGTCGCTGACCTTGGGCAGAGTTCGGTTGCCATGACTGACCATGGCAACATTTTTGGTGCAGTTGCCTTCCACAACGCTGCCAAGAACGCCGGCATAAAGCCGATCATCGGATGCGAGCTTTACATCTGCAAGAAAGATGACCACCGCGCAGCGCCTGAAGGGGATGAGTACAACCATCTGCTGGTGCTGGCGGAGAACGAAGAAGGCTATCGCAACCTGGTAAAGATCACTTCGGAAGCTTCGCTGCACGGCATGTATTACAAGCCTCGCGTGAGCAAGAAATTTCTCGCGCAGCACGCGAAGGGACTCATCGGTCTGTCGGGATGTCTTGCTGGTGAGCTTTGCGAAAACCTGATGGCCGGCAAATATGAAGCGGCCCGCGACACCGCCGCGATGTATCGCGACATCTTCGGAGAAGGGAACTTCTTCCTCGAGATCCAGGACCAGGGACTCGCGTTGGAAAAGCAGATTCGTCCAGATTTGCTGCGGCTCGAAAAAGAACTCGGCATTCCGCTGGTTGCCACAAACGATAGCCACTACATCTGCGGTGAAGACTCATACGCACACGAGGTCCTGCTTTGCGTGCAGACCGCGTCGTCCATTCGCGATGAGAAACGCTTCAAGTTCGACAGCGATCAGTTCTTCGTAAAGTCCGCCGACGAAATGCACCGCGTCTTTGGCGAGATTCCTGACGCGCTCAAACGCACAATGGCAATTGCAGAGCGCTGCAATGTGAAGATCGGCAAGGTGCAGAATCCGTTTCCGCGCTTCGATGTACCAGAAGGGGAAGACCTCGACAGCTATTTCGAGCAGGTCTGCCGTCAGGGTTTCGCGCGCCGACTGGAGATCATTCGCGGGCTGGAGGCGAAAGGCGAGCTGCGGAAGACCATCAGCGATTACGAGCAGCGACTCTCTCGCGAGATCGATTGCATCAAGCAGATGAAGTTCTCGGGCTACTTCCTCATTGTGTGGGACTTCATTCGTTACGCGAAGGAAAACGGCATTCCTGTCGGTCCGGGCCGCGGTTCAGCCGCCGGATCGCTGGTGTCCTATGCGATGGGTATCACCGATATTGATCCCCTGCAGAACGAACTCCTGTTCGAGCGATTCCTGAATCCGGAACGCGTGTCGATGCCTGATATTGACGTTGATTTCTGCATGAATCGGCGAGGAGAAGTTATCGACTATGTCACTCGCAAATATGGACGCGAGCAGGTTGCCCAGATCATCACCTTCGGCACCATGGCGGCGAAGGCCGCGATTAAGGATGTAGGCCGTGCCATGGAAATTCCGTATGGCGACGTGGATCGCATCGCCAAAATGGTTCCGACGACGCTCAACATCAGCATTGAGCAGGCTCTCACGGATTCTCCGCCTCTGCAGCAGGCATACGACAACGAGCCGCAGGTTCGCGAGTTGATCGATATTGCCCGCAAGCTCGAAGGTCTTGTGCGCAATTCCGGCGTTCACGCCGCAGGCGTGGTGATCGCTCCACAGCCGCTTACTGAACTAGTCCCGCTGCACAAGACAAAGAACGACGAAATCGTGACTGCCTTCGATATGAAGGCGGTCGAGAAGATCGGTCTGCTCAAGATGGACTTCCTTGGGTTGACCACCCTGACGATCCTCGACGACGGGCTTCGTCTCATCGAGCAGACACGCGGAGAGAAGCTCGATTTGCTTGCTCTTCCACTCACCGATTCAGTCACCTACCAAAAAGTCTTTCACACTGGCCTGACCTCAGGCGTGTTCCAGTTTGAATCTCAGGGAATGCGAGATGTGCTGCGTCGTTATCAGCCGACTACGGTTGAAGATCTTACTGCTCTGAACGCTCTTTATCGTCCTGGCCCAATCCAGGGCGGGATGATCGACGACTTCATCGAGCGCAAGCATGGACGCCGTAAAGTCGAATATGAACTTCCCGAATTGGAAGAGATTCTGAAAGAGACCTTGGGCGTGATCGTCTATCAAGAGCAGGTCATGCAGATCGCCAACCGTCTCGCGGGATACTCTCTTGGCGAAGCCGATCTGTTGCGCCGCGCGATGGGCAAGAAGAATCCGGAGGAGATGGCCAAGCAGCGCGATCGTTTCGTGAAGGGCGCGGTCGAGCGTGGCTTCCCGGAAAAGAAGATCGTGAAGATCTTCGATTTGATGGAACAGTTTGCCGGATACGGATTTAACAAATCCCATTCCGCCGCCTATGCGCTGCTCGCGTTTCAGACCGCATATCTGAAGACGCATTACCCGGTAGAGTTCATGGCGGCGCTGCTTACTTCTCAGGCAGGCAGCACGGACGAAGTGGTGAAGTACATCAACGAGTGTCGAGAAATGGGCATTCCGGTCGAACCGCCTGACATCAATTTCAGCGACGCCAACTTTACTCCGCATGGCAATGCAATCCGCTTCGGCCTCTCTGCGGTAAAGAATGTCGGCCGCACTGCCATTGATTCCATTCTTCAGGCACGTAAGGAGATCAGGAAGTTCTCGTCGATTTTCGAGTTCTGCGAGAAGGTCGACCTGCGTTTGCTGAATAAACGCGTGCTCGAGTCTCTGATCAAAAGCGGTGCAATGGATGCGTTCGGCACGCGTGCTCAGCTCATGGCCGGACTCGACAAGGCAATCGAGCGCGCTCAGAAAACGCAACGCGACGCCGAGATGGGCCAGCACGGCCTTTTCGGTGTTTTCCAGTCAGAGATGCCGCAGCAAGAAGACCGTTTGCCGGATGTTCCAGATTGGGACGAGCATCAGCGGCTCGCTGCCGAGAAAGAAATTCTTGGCTTCTTCATCACTGGTCATCCGATGGAGAAGTATCGCGACAAGCTGCTCGATTTGAATGCCCTCGATACGGCTGCGATCAGCGCCATGAAGCAGGGCACTGGCAAAGATGAAATTAAAGCCGCAGGAATCATCGCCGGAGTACGCGTGGTGAAGTCGCGCAAAGGCGATCTCTATGCTCAGGCAGTACTGGAAGACATGGCCGGCTCAATCGAGGCCATTGTCTTTCCCGAAGCCTACAGACGGCTGGCTGAGAAGTTGAAGATGGAGGTTCCCGTTTTGGTTTACGGCTCCGTCCGCGTTGAGGAGGGCGCCAATCCGAAGTTGGCGATTTCCAATATTCAATCGCTTGACGAAGCAAAGCCAAAGTTGCCCCGTTCCCTGCGAATTCGTCTGCCGCTTGATGCTGCTCAAACTGAAACCGTAGACGCTCTCCACAGTCTCTTCCGCGAGCGCAAGGGGGAAGCAAAGGTCTTGTTCAATTTGGAACGCCCGGGCGACTTTATGGTGGTGATGGAGGCGGACGGATATAATGTTCAAGCTGACCGGCTTTTCATTTCACGCGCAGAGGAACTCTGCGGACGTGGCAGCGTTCAGGTGATTGATTGAGCGCTACTGCCCTCAGTGCCACACCTCCTCCATTCATGGACGCAGCTACTAAGGCCAGAAAAGACATAGAAAGTATCGAGCGCCAGATATCGCATTTGGAATCTATTCCCGGCGCCGACATTCAAACCAAGCAGCAGCTCTATGAACTTCACCGCCAGATAGAAGCGCTTCGCAATCAGCTTGAGACCGTCAGCTCAGCGTGGCAAAAGACAGAACTCGCACGGCATCCGCAGCGCCCGTATTTTCAGGATTATGTAGACCGGATATTTTCGGACTGGAGCGAGATTCATGGCGATCGCCGTTTTTCAGACGATCCAGCCCTGCTTTGCGGGATGGCCCGTTTCCACGGTGAAGAGGTCCTGCTGCTCGGAACGCAGAAGGGACGCGATGCCAAGCAGCGTGTCCAGCGAAACTTCGGCATGGCGAATCCTGAAGGCTACCGCAAGGCTCTGCGCGCAATGAAGCTGGCGGAGAAGTTTCACCGTCTTGTGATCAGCTTTATCGACATCCCGGGAGCATTTCCCGGATTGGGAGCCGAGGAGCGTGGTCAGGGGGAGGCAATCGCTGTGAACCTGCGGGAAATGGCGCGGCTGCGAGTGCCATCCATTGCCATTGTGACCGGCGAAGGAGGCAGCGGCGGAGCTTTGGCGATTGCCGTTGCCGATCGTGTGCTGATGATGGAGAACTCCATTTACTCCGTGATCTCGCCCGAAGGCTGCGCATCGATCATGTGGCGCGATGCCACGAAGAAAGAAGCGGCTGCGCAGGCGATGAGAATTACCGCCGAGGATCTGCAAGAGCTCAAATGCATCGACGGTATCATTCCAGAACCGGATGGCGGTGCTCATAACGATCCCGATGCTGCCGCCGCGTTGCTCGATGAAGCCCTTCAGCGGTATCTGCGTGAGCTGAAGTCGATGCCGTGCGATCAACTGCTGGCTGCGCGCTACGATAAATTTCGCAACATCGCCCAGTTCTTCACTGAGAGCTGATGCCGAAATCCTTAGCTTCTTCTCAACCACAGCCTGCAACCGCTGACATCGTTGCCCACGCTTCCTGTCGAGTCGACCTCGCCGGCAGTACGCTCGATCTCTGGCCCTTGTATCTCTTTCACCCCGGAGCTGTGACGGTTAATTTTGCGGTAAACATTCTCACCCGCTGCCAGATCATTCCCGGTCGTGACGCTTCCATCCATTTCAAATCCATCGATACTGGCCGCGAAGATCACTTCCGCGATTTCGACGAGTTTTGCCGGGCAAAGAAAGTCCAGCATCATCTGGCCGCGCATCTCATTCATTTCTTCATGCCTGCAGGTCCGGCAAATGGCCGTGGATTCACGATAGAAACCAATTCGGAATCGCCGGCAGGGGCGGGGATCTCGGGATCGTCCGCGCTGATGGTCGCAACCGTTGCCGCTCTGGCGCGCTACAACAGACGCCAGCTCGATCGCGAACAGATTCGGCAGATCGCTCAGAACGTTGAAGCGCAACTCATCAAGGTCCCGACAGGATGCCAGGACTACTATCCCGCTCTCTATGGTGGAGTGAACGCGATTCATCTGGACGTAGATGGAATCCATCGCCAGTCAATCGCCGTCGCGCCCGAGGACATTGAGTCTCGATTTGTGCTCGTTTATACGGGAGCTCCGCGGCAATCTGGAATCAACAATTGGGAAGTATTCAAGGCGCACATCAACGGCGACAAGCGCGTGTTTCGCAACTTCCAGCAAATCGGCGAGATCGCCCGCTCCATGCATGCGGCTCTCGAATCCGGCGACTGGCCCGAAGTGGGAAGGCTGCTTGGTGAAGAATGGAAGCTTCGCCGCACGAATGCTCCGGGAATTAGCACACCGCTCATCGAGAAACTGATCGCAGCCGCAAAGCGAAAGGGAGCAGTGGCTGCAAAAGTCTGTGGAGCCGGCGGTGGCGGTTGTTTCGTCTTATTCGTTCGCGAGGGTAGTCACGATTCCGTGGCGGAGGCGATTCACAAGAACGGCGGCCGCGTGCTGCCATTTCGTGTGAATCCCGATGGAGTAACTGTCGTAAGTCAATCCTGAAGTGGGAATTGTCGGTTTTGGGAAGCGTCAGTTTTTTGGGTTGAGAGATCGATTGTTGTTGACAAAGTTCTTTCTATTCCGGAAAATTAGTTCATTCATGAGTCAGGTTTTCTCAACGCCATCGCCGAACCCGTGCCCGTCACCGGTACGCCGCGACCGCTTTGGGAAATGACTTTGTGAATAGATAAAGCGCAATCATCCCAAAGGCCCACGGTCGCAGAGACTGTGGGCCTTTTTGTTTCTGCTTAGACGGAGATTGGAATGACGATTCGAAACAGATTAGCCAATGCCGATGACATAGTCGTTAAAGTTGGAACCAAGGTGTTGATCGGCGCAGACGGCTCGGTTGCGAATGAAGTATTGGACCGATTAGTGACATCGATCGCACGACTACGCTCGCGCGGATGTCGTGTAGTGCTTGTCTCCTCGGGAGCGGTCGGAATCGGAGCTAGTGCACTTGGAGTTTCCCATCAATTGGTTTCGGTGTGTGCGGCAACCGGGCAAAGCGTTCTGACCTCCGTATATCAGCAAGCCTTCCGTTCGCACAGCATCCACGTGGGTCAAATTCTGGTCACAGCCGAAGATTTCGCGACGCCCTCCCGCAGTAGAAAGCTGATCCAAACTCTTCAGCATCTGATCGAGGCCGGAGCATTACCAATTCTCAATGAGAACGATGCGATCAGCGGTTCCCAGGTCGAAAGCGACTCCGCCCGCGCATTCTCCGAGAACGATATGCTCGCATCGCTGATCGCGCGCGAACTTCATGCTGATTTGCTCGTCTTTCTCACCGATGTGGATGGCGTCTATGACCTTCATCCAGAGGATCCCGAGGCAGCGTTGATTTCCGAACTCCAGGGCGAACACGTGGAAGCGAATGGCGAAAGCCGCAATGGCCGCGGTGGTGTGCGGGCCAAAGTGAAAGCCGCAATCCATGCGACGCGCGAACGCCACACAGTAGCTGTAATTGCGAACGGCCGCACGCCAGATGTTCTGGAGAGAATTTTGAGTGGTGACCAGATTGGAACGTTAGTCGCTTCCGTGGAGGTGAAATGACTCATACAAATCCACAGAGCGCAGCTGTCGCGGCGAAGCAGTCCTCGCGCCAGCTTGCGGCATTAGCCCCAGAAGCGAAGCAGCAGGTCCTTGAAGCCGTTGCTGCCGAGATCGAACAATCCGCTGAGACCATTTTCGAAGCGAATCGTCAGGATGTAATTGCAGCCAGAAATGGATCTAGTCAGGATGGAATCTCCTCGTCTGCTCTCGCCCGCATGACTCTCAATGAAGAGAAGCTCTCGCAGATGGCTCGAAGTGTGAATGCTGTGAGCGGTCTGGAGGACCCAGTCGGAAAAATTCTTCATCAATCCGAATTGGACGATGGACTGGAACTCACAAAAATATCGTGCCCTTTCGGAGTGATCGCTGCGGTAGTTGAAGCGCGCCCGGACGCTGTGGTGCAGTTGTCAGCCCTCGCGTTTAAGTCCGGTAACGCGCTCATGATCAAAGCCGGTGTGGAGATCGCTCGAACCACTGAAATACTCCTTGGAATTTTCAAGAGCGCATATGAACGCGCCAGAATTCCGGCTGATGCGCTCACTAATGTGAAGAGCAGGGAAGAACTGCGCGAGCTTTTGAAACTGGATCAGTACATCGATCTGGTGGTGCCTCGTGGAAGCTCAGAACTGGTCCGCTTCATCTCAGCCAATACACGGATTCCGGTGCTTGGGCATGCAGACGGTGTGTGCCACGTCTGCGTCGATGCTGCTGCTGATCTCGATCTGGCTACTTCCGTGATTCTCGACAGCAAAATTCAGGCGCCCGCAACCTGCAACGCAGTCGAAACCGTTCTCATTCACCGCAACATTGCAAACGACTTTCTTCCGAGATTGGTGGAGTTGCTTCAACTCGGGGGAGTGAAAGTCCGAGGCTGCGAGCGCACCCGGGCCATTTGCGGCAATGGAATCGATCTCGTGAAAGAGAGCGAGTGGCACGCCGAATATGGATCCCTCACGCTCGCCTTGCGCGTGGTCGAAAGCTGCGACGAGGCAATTACGCATATCAACCACTTCGGATCGCATCACACCGACTCGATCATTACCGAGGATCAACAAACGGCCGAAAAGTTCCTGGCTGAAGTTGACTCCGCGGGAGTGTTTCACAACGTCTCAACGCGTTTCTCCGATGGATACCGCTATGGCTTCGGAGCCGAAGTGGGCATCGCGACGGGCAAACTGCACGCCCGAGGTCCGGTAGGACTGGAAGGACTGGTTACGTACAAGTACATTCTCGTGGGTAAAGGACAATGCGTTAGCCAATACATCGGTGCTCGTGCTCGAAAGTTTAAACACGAGCTCAATGCCACCGAAGTTGCTGTGGGATGATGAGGTGAAGAATATGATGGTTGCGATTATTCATATTGCATAGCATCATCAGCTCCCGTTGAAAGTCCTGTTGGCCATTCATCATCGCTTTGAACTGTGGAACGCGCCGGAGTGGCTCGGCCCGCGTCTGCAGCAGGATTTTCCCGAGCACCGGTTCATTCAGCTCACCAATCTCGAGGACCTGCCAGACAAACTTGTCGATGCCGATGTCTTGGTGGGCTGGCAGCTCCGTCCGGAACAATTCAAAGAGGCTAAGAAACTGCGATGGATTCACGCCACAACGGCTGCCGTGCATCAGCTTATGTTTCCCGAATTGGTCGCGAGTGATGTACGCGTGACCAACTCGACGGAAATCCACGGACCAGTTGTTGCCGAGCACGCGGTAGCGCTCATCCTCGGGCTCGCCAAGGGACTGCCGTGGGCGATGAAATTCCAACAGCAGCATCGCTGGGGACAACAGGACCTGTGGCGTAGCTTTGCGCGTCCGCGAGAAATCGCGGGAGCAACTTTGGGCGTGATTGGGCTCGGCGCGATCGGACGCGAGAGCGTCAGACTGGCGAAGGCACTAGCCATGCGAGTGATTGCCGTTCGCGAGCACCCCGAGCGTGGAGCGGAAGGAGCTGACCGCGTTTTCGGACCCGGTGAACTCGATCAGTTGCTCAGCGAATCTGACTACGTTCTCCTGGCCGCCCCGCTCACTCCAAGAACAGCAGCTATCTTCGATGACCGGGCATTCGCGAAAATGCGCGGCGATGCCTCCTTTCTAAACGTTAGCCGCGGAGCGCTCGTGGATGAAGAGGCGCTTGGGCGAGCTCTGCGGCAGGGCAAGATACGAGCCGCAGCTCTGGACGTCTTCCAAACCGAACCTCTGCCCGCAGATTCGCCGTTATGGAAAATCGAAAACCTGTTCATCACTCCTCATACTGCGGCTCTCACGGAGAAGCTCTGGGAGCGGCACTTCAAGCGCATCAGCGAGAATCTGCGTCGCTACGCCACGGGTGAGCCGCTGTTGGGAGAAGTGGATAAACAAAAAGGCTACTGACTGTGTCTTTATAATGAGGAGTAGACCGAGTGGGGCACCGTGGTAATGCCCGAGCTTGATTCTGATCTCTTGTGATTGAATCCAGCACGCCACCGACGATACAACCTCCAGCCCAACCGTCGCGCCGCCAGCGCTTGCTTTGGAGTTGGGGCCGCGATCTTCTGATCGCGCTGGGACTCTCCGCTTTTTTCATTGTGTTTCTCTATCAGCCCGTGCGCGTCGAAGGCACGAGCATGCTACCGGGTCTGCAGGACCAGGAGCGCATCTTCATCAACAAGTTCGTTTATAAGCTCGAGCCGATCGAACGTGGCGATATCGTTGTCTTCCATTATCCGTTTGATCCATCGAAGAGCTACATCAAGCGCGTGATTGGAGTATCAGGAGACCGCGTGCGCATCGTTGAGGGGCAAGTGTACGTGAACGAACGTCCAATCAAAGAACCATACGTTCCCGGCGAATACTTCGACTATCGCTCGATGGCAGAAATGACGGTTCCACCGAATTCGTATTTCGTGCTTGGCGATCACCGCTCGCTATCAAATGACAGCCGCGATTTTGGAGCAGTGGATCAGAGCTATATCTACGGAAAAGCCGTCTTCGTTTACTGGCCTGTGGATAAGTTGGGCATTTTGCGCTAGCAGCTTCTTAGCTTCTAAGCTGCTCAGCTCCTGAGCCAGAGTCTCGGCTCAGTTCAGCGAGAATCATGCTCGAGCGAGAATCGTTCACGAAGAAAAATTCAGCTAGAAGCTCAGCAGCTTAGCAGCTCAGAAGCTAAGTTGCGTGATAGAATCGGTAAAATCCACCCCCGGAGAAACAGGTGCAAGCAATCCTTGCGCTGGAAGATGGCCGCATCTTCCGAGGCAAAGGCTACGGAGCGAAAGCAGAGTGCTACGGGGAAGTCGTTTTTAATACATCTCTCACCGGATACCAGGAAATCTTCACCGATCCTTCCTATGCCGGTCAGATCGTAGTACTCACCAACCCCCAAATCGGTAATTACGGTACCAACCCAGAAGACAACGAAGCTGTTCGACCGTTTATTGAAGGCCTCGTCGTTCGCGAGTTTTCGCCTATCAGCTCGAACTGGCGTTCACAACAGGCTGCCGATGAATACCTCGAGCGCTTCAACATTCCTGTAATCGCCGACATCGATTCGCGCGCGCTCGTTCGCCATCTGCGCACGCATGGCGTGATGCGCGGCGTGATCTCGCTGATCGAGTCGGATACGGAAAAGCTCGTAGCCAAGGCGCGTTCGATTCCCAAAATGGATGGAACCGATCTCGCACGCGTGGTGAGCACGAAGCAGCGCTACTCGTGGAACCAAGGTCCGATCGTGACGTACCCGGCGCGGCAGATAAAAGAACTCGATCCGGAGAGCGCGCTGCACGTTGTCGCGTACGACTACGGGATCAAACAGAACATCCTGCGCATGCTGGTTGATCAGGGGTGTAACGTCACAGTCGTTCCCGCGGAAACGAGTGCAGAAGATGTGCTGGCTCTCAAGCCCGATGGAGTTTTTCTCTCGAATGGCCCCGGAGACCCCGAACCGGTGACCTACGCCCAGGAGAACATTCGCAAGCTGGCGGGCAAAACTCCCATCTTCGGAATCTGTCTGGGGCATCAGTTAGTTGGACTGGCGCTCGGCGGCAAGACCTACAAACTGAAGTTCGGACATCACGGTGGCAATCATCCTGTGCGCCAGGAGCGAACAGGCAAGATCGAGATCACGGCGCACAATCACAATTTCGCCGTCGATCCAGACTCGCTCAAGCAAAGCGAAGTCCAGATGACGCACTTCGATCTGAACGATGGCACGCTCGAAGGCTTGCGCCATCGCACGATGCCGCTGTTCACGGTCCAATACCATCCGGAAGCCTCGCCGGGCCCGCATGACTCGCATTACCTGTTTGGCGATTTCGTGAAGATGATGCAGGAGTGGAAGGGCTAAGAACCAATGCCTCGCCGCAACGATATATCAAAGATTCTGGTCATCGGCTCCGGTCCAATTGTGATCGGTCAATCGGCTGAGTTTGATTACTCCGGCACACAGGCTTGCAAAGCTCTCAAGGCCGAAGGTTACGAAGTCGTGCTGGCGAACTCGAATCCGGCGACGATCATGACCGATCCGGAACTGGCCGACCGTACTTACATCGAGCCGCTCACTCGCGAGTACCTCGAAGAAATCATTCGCCTTGAATCGGAGATGAAGATCGGTGGCAAGTTTGCTCTGCTGCCGACGGTGGGCGGACAAACGGCTCTGAACCTTGCTGTCGAGCTCGCCGATTCGGGAGTGCTCGACAAGTATGGCGTCGAGCTGATCGGAGCGCAGTTGCGTGCGATCAAGATGGCCGAGGATCGGCTGCTGTTTAAGGATGCGATGACGCGCATCGGCCTCGATGTTCCCAAATCGGCACTCGTCAACAATCTGCGCGATGGCATCGAATTTGCCGGCAAAATTGGTTTTCCGGTGATCATTCGGCCTTCGTTCACGCTCGGCGGATCTGGCGGCGGCATCGCCTACAACCGCGAAGAGTTGATGGAGATTCTTGCCCGTGGACTCGATCTCTCTCCGGTTCACGAGGTTCTTATCGAGGAATCTGTTCTCGGATGGAAAGAGTACGAGCTTGAGGTGATGCGTGACTTGAGAGACAACGTCATCATTGTCTGCTCGATTGAGAACTTCGATCCCATGGGTGTCCACACGGGCGACTCGATCACCGTCGCGCCTGCCCAGACGCTCACGGATCGCGAATACCAATGTATGCGCGACGCGGCGATTCGCGTCATTCGCGAGATCGGCGTCGAGACCGGCGGATCGAATATTCAGTTTGGAGTACATCCGACGAACGGACGCATGGTCGTCATCGAGATGAATCCGCGCGTCTCGCGTTCTTCGGCCCTTGCGTCGAAAGCAACGGGATTCCCGATTGCGAAGATTGCCGCGCGCCTCGCAGTCGGCTATACACTCGACGAAATTCCCAACGACATCACGCGCAAGACCCCAGCATGCTTTGAGCCAACCATTGATTATGTAGTCGTCAAAATTCCCAAATGGCAGTTCGAGAAATTTCCTGGAGCGGAAGAAGGCCTCGGTCCACAGATGAAATCGGTCGGCGAGGCCATGGCGATCGGCCGCACGTTCAAAGAAGCGCTGATGAAAGGCGTTCGCTCTCTCGACACCGGAAAGCGAGCCACAGCAGAAGACATCGAGCCGCGACGGCTCATGCAGCGCCTGGTCACCCCTCATCCTGAGCGCCTGATGTATCTGCGGTATGCGTTGCGCGAGGGACACACAGTCAAAGAACTCGCGCGCATTACCGCCATCGATCCGTGGTTCCTGCAGCAGATGAAAGAAATCTCTGACATGCAGAAGGAGATCGAGAAGCATCCGATCGATTCTGTCCCGCCGCAGCTTGTGCGCGAAGCCAAGCGCATGGGCATCTCCGATGCGCGGCTGGCGGATTCTTGGAAGATTGGCGACAGCAAAGGAGCGGCCGAGAAAGTTCGCCACCTCCGCGCGAAGAATGGGTTAAAGCCGGTATTCAAGCTGGTGGACACCTGCGCGGCAGAGTTCGAGAGCTACACCCCATATCTGTACTCAGCGTACGAAGAGGAGGACGAAGCGCCTCCGACCGGCAAGAAAAAAGTCATCATTCTGGGCAGCGGGCCAAATCGCATCGGGCAGGGAATTGAATTCGATTACTGCTGCTGCCACGCCTCGTTCGCGTTGCGCGAAGATGGTTACGAGACCATCATGATCAACTGTAATCCCGAAACGGTGTCGACTGACTACGACACCAGCGATCGGCTCTACTTCGAGCCACTGACTCTGGAAGACGTGCTTGCCGTGTACGAGCACGAAGCTTCGAGTGGCGCACCCGTCGCCATGATCGTACAGTTTGGCGGACAGACTCCGCTGAATCTATCTCTGCCGCTCAAGGCTGCTGGAGTGCCAATCATCGGAACCTCTCCGGAGTCGATTGACCTGGCAGAAGACCGCAAGCGCTTCGGCAAACTGATCGAGGAACTAGGAATCCCGCAGCCGCCGGGGGCCATGGCCACGAGTGTCGATGAGGCAGTGAAAGGCGCAAACGCGGTCGGCTATCCCGTTCTGGTACGTCCGTCATATGTGCTTGGCGGGCGCGCAATGGTCATCGCCTACGACGATGCTTCCGTGATTCGCTACATGAAAGAAGCGGTCGAATACTCCCAGGAACGACCGGTATTGATTGATCACTTCCTCGAAGCTGCAGTTGAAGTTGATGTCGATGCGCTGTCCGACGGCGAGGACGTCGTAGTCGCAGGAATCATGCAGCACATCGAAGAAGCCGGAATTCATTCAGGTGATTCCTCATGCGTGCTGCCCGCGGTGGAGATTGCACCGCACCTGCTCGATACCATGCGGGAGTACACGTTCAAGCTTGCTCGCGCTCTCAAAGTTATCGGGCTCATGAACATTCAATTCGCGATTCAGCGCGATAAGGTTTACGTCCTTGAAGTGAACCCACGCGCCTCGCGAACCGTTCCATATGTGTCGAAAGCTACCGGCGTTCCGCTAGCAAAGATTGCTGCTCGCCTGATGACCGGACGTAAGCTTCGCGAGTTCTTGCCTGAAAATGTGGAGCGACGCACCGATCTGGAAACCGGCGATTGCTATTTCGTGAAGAGTCCAGTATTCCCGTGGAACAAGTTTCCCGGAGTGGACACGGTGCTCGGTCCCGAAATGAAATCGACGGGCGAGGTGATGGGGGTGGGCGACACCTTCGGAGAGGCGTTTGCAAAGGCGCAGCTTTCAGCAGGCCAGAGTCTGCCGACGAGCGGAACGGTGTTCATCAGCATCGCCGATCGGGACAAGGACGGCCTTGCCGAATTGGGAAAGCGGTTTGTCGAACTTGGCTTCAACATCGTGGCGACTCACGGCACGGCGAACATCTTGGAGCGTGCAGGTCTGCCGGTCGAGCGCGTCTACAAGGTCAAGGAAGGGCGCCCGAACGTCGTCGACTTGATTAAGGGCGAGCGCATTCAACTCATCATCAATACGCCGCAGGGGCAGGATCCCTGGTTCGACGAGCAGGCAATTCGCCGCGCTGCCGTAACACAGCGCATTCCTGCTCTCACCACGATGGCTGCGGCTCGCGCTGCTGCGGATGGAATTGCCTCGCGGCAAGGTGGACAGATATCAGTGAGAGTGCTGCAGCACCTGCACGCGGAACGCGTCGCCATTGCGAAGTAATCATCTCTACGCATCTTTTTAGGAACTGTCTTCGCTCGCGCCGTAGGCAAGTGCATTGCTGCTACATCAAAGCGATCTTGCGGCGCGGGGGACCTGCTG
Source organism: Terriglobales bacterium (assembly GCA_035764005.1). NCBI lineage: Bacteria > Pseudomonadati > Acidobacteriota > Terriglobia > Terriglobales > Terriglobales bacterium. Next base: position 108,334 of record DASTZZ010000025.1, on the reverse strand, counting down.
TTCCGCGCAGCCGACAGAAAAGCGGGTGCCCCGCGCAGCAAACATCAAATTGTCCAAGCCTTATCTGATTCGCGGCTGCGCGAGGCATGACAGTATCTAAAAAGGCGGTGCAAGCTGGAAAGCGGTGTAATTCTCCAATTGCGCGGATCATCGTACGTCGATCACCGAACTGGAACAGCCACCTGCTTGCCTGAGTATTGGACTGTTTTGTCTGGCGCTGAGATCGACGCCTCACCTGTGCCGTGTCCCTCTCGGACCAGAACGATTTGAAACGATCGGGCCGACATCATTCCAGGAAAGCTTCCCGTGCGATCGCCGATCGTCAGCGTACCTGTCGAATCATTCCAGTGCAGCGGAATGACCGCATACTCCCCTTTCTCGTAATCGTAGTTGTCGTTTTCGTCTTCGTAGATTGCGAAATCAGCATTCGCTCCGGGATAGATTCTGATCTCGATTGGATCGGCGGGCTTTTCGGAAGCGTATTGCACTTCGGGGCCCATCGGCAGAATCGATCCGGCGCGCACATAGAGCGGAAGCTTGTCGAGAGGTGCTGGGCTGTCGATCGCCACTCCGCCGTCCTGCGTGGCTCCCGTCCAGAAGTCGTACCACTTCGCTTTCGGCAAGTACAGATGACGCATGGTCGCTCCTGGTTCCGTTACGGGATTCACCATGATCGCCGGTCCAAACATGAACTGATCGCCGACGTTGATGGCGCGCTGGTCTGAAGGAAAGTCCATCACCAGCGGACGCATAATCGTGTAACTGTTGTGAGTCACCTGCCAGGCGAGCGAGTAGATGTACGGCATTAATCGATAACGAAGATTGTCAAAGCTGGTGAGAATCTGCTGCGCTTCGGGACCATAGGACCAAAGCTCATTCTGATTCGTCGTTCGAGTGCCATGAACACGGAAAATTGGGCAGAAAGTCCCATATTGGAACCACCGGATGAAGAGCTCGCGATATTGAGGATCGTCGGGATTGCCGTCTACGAAGCCGCCGATATCGGTAGTCCAATAAGGAATTCCAGAAAGAGCGAAGTTCAGTCCCGCGGGAATCTGGCGTTTAAAGCTGAGAAACGTGGAGTTCACATCCCCCGACCATGCCGTGACCGCATTGCGCTGTGAGCCCGCGAACGCGGAACGCGAAAGAATGAAGACGCGCTTATCTGATGAAGCTTGCCTCTGCCCCTGGTAAACGGCGGATGTGGTCATGAGCGGGAAGAGATTTACGTAGCGATCGCCGCTGCCGATGGCGAGCTTGTGTCCGAGCTGAATATTCTCTTCCTGACCTTCGGTTTCAGGCTCGGTGGTATCCATCCACCAGGCGTCTACCCCGAGTTTGAAGAGACCCTTGTCGAGCAAGCTCCAGTAATATTTGCGCGCTTCGTGATTGGACGCATCGTAAACGGCCATGCCATCCGCGTGGAACGGCGGCTTAGCGAATTTAAACTTGTCGATGAACCAGCCCTGTTTATTCATGTAGTCGTATTCGGACGAGCCGGGCTCGAAGAAAGGCCAAACGGAGATCATCAGGTGGAAGTTCTCGCGATGAAGTTCGTCGATCATTGCCTTCGGGTCGGGATAGTTTCTGTTGAAGACAAACTCGCCTTTACGCACCCACCAGAACCAGTCCTGCACGATGTTGTCGACGGGAATCTTCAGCTCGCGATATTTCGCTGCGACCCCAAGCAGCTCGTCTTGCGTTTTATAGCGGTTCTTGCACTGCCAGAACCCATACGCCCATTTACCGAACATTGGGGCTCGTCCGGTCAGCTCGCGGTAATCGGCGATGAGTTTATCGAGTTCCGGCCCATAGAAGAAGTAGTAGTCGATTACATCGGCAACTTCGGAGCTGATGTACAGATAATGAAGAAAGCGATCGTTGAAGCGGCTGCGCGAGTCGTTGTTCCAAAACAGTCCATAGCCGCGCGATGAAACCATAAAGGGAACGGCAATGTTCGTGTTCTCTTGTGAAATATCGACCGACTCACCGCGGTAATTCCAGACACCGGCCTGGTGCTGCCCCAATCCATAGAGGCCCTCTTGAGAGCCATACATGCTCACCAATGATTCGGCATGGTAGGTGTTCTCTCCATTCACCTGAACGGGCCTCATCATCCGATTCGCCTCGTTCATGAGTGGCTTGCCATCGGCGGAGCTATAGGCGATCGATCCGTCGGTACGGTCGACCGCGATGCGCAGGCGCGCAGTGGAGAGTTGGACTTTATCGCCGTTGTCTTCACGCTTCCAATCAACCGCCGGCCAGGACTGCTTTACAACCACGTACTCCGGTCGCGAGGGGAAGTCTTTGGTGGGCGAATAGAGCACATGCACGATCGAATCGGAGCAGACCTGAATGCGCAATGTGCCTGTGCCCATGGTCAGCACTACACCGTCTGCCTGTTGCTGCACGGCGGTGACAGGATTCCGCGGCTTCCATTGCGCGTTTAGCGGCAAAATACTGGAAATGAGGAACGCAGGGAGCAAGAGGAGAATGCGAGCGAGTCTCATGTGGGGTGCGCTCAATCGTTTTAGTAGAACAGACGCGCTACATTCTCAGGCTCGAACAAGAATTGTTCAAGCAAAAGTAATAAAAAACGCGACCGAGCAGCGAATCATTGCGCATGGTCCATGGAAAATGAAGTGCTTTGCAGAGTTCGGCATCTAATATGAACAAGAAGATGGATTTTCGCTCACATGTCCAGACCACGGCTTCCGCCCTGAAGAACTGGTTCATCGCCACACTGCAAGATGCGGCTGCGGTAGCAGCGATGTGGTTGATCGGTTTGCTGATTCTGCGCGTGCCGCTGGCCCCAGTCTGGGCGGTGATTGGCGGGGCCTGTCAGTTCATTCCCAATTTCGGACCGCTGATCGCGGTTATTGGGCCGGCGCTGACAACGCTGTTTGCCGCCAAGTCAGACGCGTTGATGCATTTGCTGTACGTGTTCATTCTGTACGCAATCATTGCCGTCATCGATGGCCTGGTGCTTCAGCCTTATCTGATGAAGCGCAGCAATCGGGTCCCCATCTGGGCATCGATACTTGCGCCCATCGTGCTGGGATTCGTCATTCCTTTTTGGGGAGTTCTGCTGGCCCCTCCGCTGCTCGCGGTTATTTACGCGCACAGGCGGCCAAAGCAAATCATCAGCCGCTAACGGTCGCGTCGCGCCATCCGTAGGCACGATCACGCGCCAAAATCAGCGAGCCCGCGTGCTATACTTCTCGTTTGTTCTCATGCGGATGCGGGCATTTGGAGAGCTGCTCTGCATTAATCCAAGGTTTGAGGTTGTCACATGTCTGGCCACTCAAAATGGGCCACAATTAAGCACAAGAAGGGCGCGCTGGACGCTAAGCGCGGCAAGATTTTTACTCGGCTAATAAAGGAAATCACGATGGCTGCCAAGAGCGGCGGCGATCCCGAGGGAAATCCCCGTCTGCGCACCGCTATTGCTGCTGCCAAAGCCGAGAACATGCCGGCCGACAATATCAAGCGCGCAGTCCAGCGCGGCACGGGCGAACTACCCGGCGCAACTTACGAAGAGATCCTGTTCGAGGGCTACGGGCCGGGTGGCGTGGCACTGCTTGTCGATGTCACGACCGATAACCGCAATCGCACGGTGAGCGAAATTCGTCACGCCTTTACCAAGAATGGTGGGAACTTGGGCGAATCAGGTTCCGTTGCGTGGATGTTCCACAAGAAGGGATACATTGTCGTTCCCAAATCGGCAGCGAAGGAAGACGATCTGATGTCGCTTGTACTTGAAAACGGCGGCGACGACCTGCGCGATGATGGCAACGATTGGGAGATTGTTACCGATCCATCGGCCTTTGAGAGTGTCCTGAACGCGGTCAAAGGAGCGGGGCTGGAGACGACTGTGGCCGAGGTCTCGATGATTCCGCAGAACTACATCAAGCTCGAAGGCCAGGCTGCCAACACGATGATCCGCCTGCTCGAAGCTCTCGAAGATCACGACGACGTGCAACACGTGTATTCGAATTTCGATGTCGATACCAAGCAGCTAGAAGAAGTCGCCGGTTAACTTCGCTGACGCTCCGCGCCCTGCGTCGCTGAATCTGTGATAGCTTCGTTCGCGAAGCTTTCGTCACGCATTTTTTCGTGCGTGATCATTTCTCGTTCCCCTCGAGGAGAAGCCAGTGATCCCCCACATGAAGAAGCTCACCCTGCCTCTGATCGCGGCGTTGATGATGTTCGCCAGCGCCTGTGGAAACAAAAACAATGCCAACAACGAGCCTGCTCCTGCGAGCCAGCCGTCCGCGACTTCGACGCCCGGTGCCGGAGGCGAGACTTCCAGCGCTTCGGACACTAGTAAGAACGCGGCAGCACCTTCTCCGACGCTGAAGACGCGCGCGGCAACACAACCCGCTCCCGTTACCATACCTGCGGGCACGGTGATCACAGTTCGCACCGGTCAGGCGCTCAGTTCGAAAACGAGCCAGGCTGGCGAGACGTTCACTGCCACGGTCGCTCGTCCGGTAGATGTTGGCGGCTCAGTCGCCATTCCCGACGGTGCAAAGGCAACCGGCACCGTGACGACAGCTCATCCCCTTGGACGCTTCAAAGGCGGAGCGATGCTCGGACTGAGGCTGACCTCCGTCGAAATTAACGGACAAAACGTTCCCGTCGATACCGCTGCTGTCGCTCGTACGGAAAAAGGAAAGGGTAAACGTTCGGCAACGATGATCGGCGGTGGCGCCGGTCTGGGAGCGCTAATCGGCGGACTCGCCGGCGGCGGAAAAGGAGCTGCGATAGGAGCGCTCGCCGGAGCTGGAGCGGGCACTGCGGGTACTGCTTTTACCGGGAATAAAGAAATTGAAATCCCAGCTGAGTATGCTCTCAGCTTCAAACTCACGAAACCCGTTCAACTCAGTAAATAATTCCCAGCATCAAGAGAGAGCGAATCAGATCCTCTGGTTGGCTCTCCGTTACTTTTGCGCAGTCGCACCCGTTAAGTTGTGGAGACAGTCTTCTTGACGAACTCGTATGCTTCTTCTGCCAAGTGCGTCCAGCGTCCCGGCTCTGAATCGATTGCAATCCACTCCTTCATGAGGCGCCCATGGCCGGGATCGAAGCGTTCTCCTCTACCTTGGGTTACGAGTTCGTCGACCCTGCTCTTTGGGAGTTTGGCAACGAACTTACCGCGCCCAAACATAGCGAAGATTTTGCCGTTCACCTTTAATCCATAAGAAGACATCAACTTGCCGTAAGTTACATCGCGGCGGCGGGAGAAGGCATTCACCACCGGAGCGAAGCTTGAATCGATTGGCTGCTGCCCATTCTTCGCTCCCTGTTGCTTGCGCGGCTGGCGTGACCGAGTCATGACCTCAGATGTTACATTGAACATCCATGTTCGCGCGAAGAACGGAATGGGAACTGGGCCAGAACCGCTTCTCTCGGGCTCTCACGACAGCTCGCGCACGTGGAACTAAGCTGCTCGATCTGACGATTTCCAATCCCACCGAGTGCGGATTCGAATTTGATTCTGCGTCCATAATGAACTCACTTCATCGCGTTGAGTCGCTCACCTATGATCCTCAACCGCAGGGGCTTCTGTCAGCTCGTCGCGCCGTCGCCGAGTACTGCAAAGCGAACGCAATTCGGCAGGAGGATCAGGTTTCACCGGAGCAGATTTTCCTGACCACCAGTACAAGTGAAGCGTACTCGTACCTATTTCGGCTGCTATGCGATCCCGGTGATGAAGTCCTGGTTCCGCGCCCGAGCTACCCGCTCTTCGATTTTCTTGCAGACATTCAAGACGTAAGGCTTCGCCGCTACGACCTTTTTTACGATCACGGTTGGCAGATCGATATCGGTGGACTGCCGGGCGCAGTAACCGAGCGAACTCGCGCGATCCTCATCGTAAATCCCAACAATCCCACTGGATCATTCGTACACAACCCGGAGCTTCGTCAGTTGCAGGCTTTCTGCGCTGCACGAGACTTGGCGCTCATTTCCGACGAGGTGTTTCTTGACTACGAAGTAGAGGCTGAAGCGGAAATGAGCGCTGCTATTTCACGAGAGTGCCTTTCGTTTGCGCTCAGTGGACTATCGAAAATCTCCTGCCTTCCGCAGATGAAGGTTGCCTGGATGGTTCTCAGCGGTCCTGAAGAGCTGCGCCGAGAGGCGCACCAGCGTCTTGAGGTAATTGCGGACACTTATCTTTCCCAAAACGCGCCCGTGCAGCATGCAATTCCTGCCTTGCTGCATCAGAGAACGAAGGTACAACCGCAGCTTACGAAAAGAGTCCGTTCCAATTTGGAATTTGTCGATGACCAGTTGCAGACCTGCCCTGAAATCCAGCGCTTACGAGTCGAAGGCGGATGGTACGTCGTGCTCCGCGTACCTGTCCGCCAATCCGATGAAGAACTCGCAATTGAACTTATCGAGAAGTCAGGAGTTGTTGTGCATCCAGGTCATTTCTATGACTTCCAGAGCGATGGATATCTGGTTCTAAGTCTCATTACGCCCAATGCTGTATTCGCGGAAGGCCTGCAGGCGGTTCTGAAAAGAATCGGCTCTGATTCGGCCTAGCGCTTCACCAGAAACGGATTGCTCTGCCGCTCTTCCCCAATCGTTGTGAGCGGACCGTGACCTGGGACGACCACCGTTTCGTCTGGCAGCGCGAGCACGCGATCGTGCAGAGAAGTGATGATCTTATTGAAGGAGCCGCCGGGCAGGTCAGTTCTTCCAATGCTGCCCGCAAACAGAGTGTCGCCGGCTATGAGCTTTTGCTCCACAGGGAAGTAGATACAGATACTTCCTTCCGTATGACCCGGCGTGTGCATTGCGACTGCCTGGAGCTTCCCGCACTGAACCGAATCATGATCCCCGACACTCTGATCGATTTCGACAGCGCCGGGAGGTTTCGTTCCAATCCAGGCTGCTTGCATATCCAACATCTTCAGCAGCGCGTAATCGTTCTTGTTGAGCAAAATCGGGGCGCCCGTGGCCTGCTTCAGCTTCATTGCCCCGCCGACGTGGTCGATGTGCGCATGAGTGACGATGATCTGCTTGAGCTTGAGCTGGTGCTTATTGAGGACGGCGAGGATCCGCTCAATCTCGTCGCCGGGATCGATCACAAGCGCTTCGCGTGTGCTCTCGTCACCGATCACCGAGCAGTTACAGCCGAGAAGGCCAACGGGGAAAATCTCGTGGATCAAGGCTTGTACCTACGCACGGTACTGACGCCGATACTTACCGCGTGACTGGCTGAGGCTCGCTGTTCGAGCCTTTGGACTGCGCGCCGGGCTGCGCCGGAGCGGTCGTCTGCTTCGTTGGTTTCGTGTTCTCCAGCACCGAACCAGTGTGACGACGGCTCATCATCACCGACAAAACGATCGAGGTGATCATGAAGATCACTGCGGACCACGTGGTTGCCTTCGTCAGAACATTGGCCGACGAACGCGGGCCGAAGGCCGTCTGCGATCCCATGCCGCCGAAAGCTGCGGCCACGTCGCCACTCTGGCCGCTCTGCAGCAGGACGACGATGACGATGAAGAAGCAAACGACAATGTGAATAGCCAGAATCAGATACATCATTGCGAGCGAGTTACCTTTCGGGGCCCTGCAGGCGTAAGTCCATCAGCTTCAACGGGCTGGAAAGACTGGATGCTGCGAAGGCGGGGCAAAATCTATGGTGCGGAAGGGGGGACTTGAACCCCCATGCCTTTCGGCGCCACCCCCTCAAGATGGTGTGTCTGCCAATTTCACCACTTCCGCACACTGGTGGCGAGGCCGTTCACAGTATAGCAGAGCTTCTCCAGCAGCTCGGAGCGGTTTCACCACGGAGACACGGAGGCACGGGGGCGGTATTCGTTTGTCATTCCGAGCGCCGATTCTGCGGCGAGGAATCTCTATCGACGACTACAAAAGCAGAGGTCGCGATGAACTCTCGCGCAGGACTCTAAAAGGCATTGAAGGCTGGGACAATACAAACTCAAACAGCGCTCGCGAAAGCCAATAGGGATTCCTCACCACCGCCAGCAGGAGGTTCGGAATGACAAAATGAAAAGGCTTTCTCCGTGACTCCGTGTCTCCGTGGTGAAAAGGACGTTAAGCAGGGTGCGTTTCGAAGCTGCGCACGAATTCGATCAGACTCCGCACCGCGATTCCTGACGGTCCTTTCGCGATGAAGGGTTTGGCCTCGTCGACCCAGGCTGTGCCCGCAATGTCGAGGTGAATCCAGGGCTTGTCTTCGACAAATTCCTTGAGGAACATGGCTGCCGTCACGGCCCCGCCGTAGCGTCCACCGCTATTCATGATGTCGGCGATGCCGGACTTAATCATGTCACGGTACTCGTCATCGACCGGTAAGCGCCACATCTTCTCGCCGGCCTGATGCAGCGCCTTGTGGAAGCGCTCGTAGAGCGCATCGTCGTTCGCAAACACGCCAGCGTTGACCATGCCGAGCGCTACCACACATGCGCCGGTCAAAGTTGCGGCATCGATCAGGTGCGTGCATCCCAATTTGGTACGTGCGTACGTGAGACCATCGGCGAGGACGAGGCGGCCCTCGGCATCGGTGTTAATGATCTCGATGGACTTGCCTGACATCGCGATCTGCACGTCGCCCGGTTTCTGCGCCTTGCCGGAAGGCATGTTTTCCGATGCGCAGATCACGGCATTCACTTTGACTTTGGGCTTAAGTTGCGCGATTGCCCGCATGGCGCCGAGCATGGCTGCGCCGCCGGCCATGTCGTACTTCATTTTCTCCATGCCATCCGCGGGTTTGATGGAAATGCCACCGGTGTCGAAAGTGATCGCTTTGCCCACAAGTCCCAAAACGGGCTGCGCCGGCGCTCCAGCAGGCGAGTACTTCACGATGATCATCGCCGGAGGCTCGTCCGAGCCTTGCGCGACGCTCCAGAAGGCGCCCATCTTCAGGGCTTTTATTTCATTCGGACCGAGGACCTCGCATTCCAATCCGTTTTCGGCGCACATCTTCTTTGCGCGCTCTGCCAGGATAGTTGGAGTGAGGCGATTGCCCGGCTCATTGACCAGCTCACGCGCGAAGTTCTGTGATTCTCCGATGATTCGTCCTTCGTTCAGTGCTGAGCGCAGGAGCTTTTCATCGCTGCCGGGAGGCGCGACGATCGATAGCGATTCCAGTCGCTGATCTTTGCGATCGCTCTTGTAGACATCAGGATCGAAGTCGCCGATACACGCTCCAATCACCGCAGCGCGAACCGCGTTGTCGGCATGGAAGTGAACGTTGGACGGAAGAGCAATAGCGAGATGGCGAATGTTTTTCGGCTTCAGATACCGCGCGGCAGCTCCGGAGATTTTGCGTAGATCGTTGGGACTGAATTTTCCCTCTTTGCCTCCGCCGATGAGGAGCACACGCTTGGCTTTCACCCCCATCGGGCGATAGAGCAGTGCCATCTCCAGCGGCTTGCCTCCGATCTCGCCAGAGGTGACCAGCTCCTGCGCGGCATCCTGCAGCGGTTTTTCTGCCGTCAGCAGCGAGGCTACGGCTTTGTCCTTCTCTCCTTTATCGACAACGGGAACTACGAGGCATTCAGTTTCGACTTCAGCAGCGTTCTTGATGACTAGATCAATCTTCATTTTTTCCCTTTTATAAATGCGTTTTCACCACGGAGTCACGAAATGCAGGAAAAGCTTCGAGTTTCAGGTTTCGGCAAAGCCTTTGCCGACCATTCACGTTGCAGCTGGCTTTGCCGAAACTCGAAACCTGAAACTCGAAACGCTGTTGCCCTTTTAAGGGCGGCGACTGCGCGCAATTGCTTCTCGTGCTTCCTTATCCGCCGTTCGACGCCGTTCGGTCTCTCGCTTGTCCCAATCCTGCTTGCCACGCGCGAGAGCGAGTTCGCACTTCGCTCTCCCATTTCGGAAATAGACACGAGTTGGGATGAGCGTTAAACCCTTTTGCTGCGTCTTTCCGATTAATTTCCTGATTTCTTCGCGGTGCAGCAAAAGCTTGCGGGTGCGCGTCGGCTCGTGGTTGAAGATGTTGCCATGTTCGTAGGGCCCAATATGGGCATTCAGCAGCCAGGCTTCGCCGTCTTTCACCAGTCCATAGGCGTCCTTAAGTTGGACTTGCCCTGCCCGGATTGACTTCACTTCGGTACCTCGAAGCTGGACTCCCGCCTCGTATTTTTCCAGCAGAAAGTAGTTGTGCGAGGCTGCCCGATTGACCGCCGCGTCCCGCTCTCCCGAAGCCACTGGATCGCGTTTCACATTCTTCGGCTTGTCGGGTTTGGTTTGGACGGTGGGCCGAGCCATAGCGGTAAATCCCCATTGCGGACAAATTCAAATCGTACCATGCAAGAATTGGTGCAAGCGAAAAGGCAGCCCGCGTTCAGATGCTATAATCGGCAATTCCGCAACTGGCAAAAGATGTTATGTAACAGCGACTTGCGGAGATTCCGGGAGCGGCATCCCGATCCGCTTATGCCGGAGCAGTCTGATCGGAACGAAGTTCGCGCTGCTTTGCCGCCTAAGACAAACCTGCCGCCGGCGAATCTCCGGCGGACAGGGCTCGAAGGAGCTGGTTTGAGAATTCCCACCCGAAGTACAGCGGTGCTGTTGTCACTCGCCTTAGTGGTTCCCGCATTCGCCGACGATTCCGCCAAGACGCTTTTCAAGAAGGGCCAGAACGCCGAAGCGCGGCAGAATTATCTCGAAGCCTACGAAGATTTCAAAGCCGCTTACGAAAAAAAGCCGACCGACTTGCGCTATCGCGCTTCGTACGAGCGTATGCGCTTCGAGGCTGCGGCCGTTCACGTGAAGCAAGGCCAGCGGCTGCGCGATGCCGGTAATCTCGAAAAGGCTCTGCAGGAATTCCAGACGGCGTTCCAGATCGATCCTTCGAGCTTTATAGCGCAACAGGAGATCGCGCGGACGAAGGAAATGATGAATGCTGCCAACCCGGGCAGCAGTGAGCCGAAGCCGCCTGATCGCGCCGACATTCTCCGTCAGCGAATTGAGCAAGCGCAGGGACCGGTCACGCTGGCACCCATCAATGACCAGGCAATCACGCTCCGCATAGCCAATGACAGCAAGACCGTTTACCAGACGATCGGCAAGCTGGCGGGGATCAACGTTCTGTTCGATCCCGATTACGTGTCCCGGCAGCTTCCTATGCTCGAACTGAACAATGTCACGCTGCAGGACGCGCTGAGTCTGGTCGCCATTCAGTCAAATACGTTCTGGCGTCCGGTGACCCCGAATACGATCTTCGTCGCTCCGAATACGCCTACGAAGCGCAAGGACCTGGATCAAAGCGTGGTGAAGACTTTCTATCTCACCAACGCAGCCAGCCAGACCGAGTTTCAGGATATTGCGAACACGTTGCGAACTATCCTGGATATCACGCGAGTACAGCCGATCGCTGCAGAGAACGCGCTCATCGTGCGCGGAACCCCAGATCAAGTCGCATTGGCAGAGAAACTGGTCAGTGATCTAGATAAGAGCCGAGCAGAAGTCGTAGTGGATGTGGCAGTGATGCAGGTCTCGCGCGAAAAGATCCGTAACTTGGGATTCAGTCCACCTCTGGCGAATGGCCCGATTGGCGTGCAACTTACGACGCCAGGTCAAACTACTACCTCGAATAACAACAACGGAAACAACACGAACGGTACTCCCGCTACTCCCACCAATAACCTCACACTTAACTCTTTTAAGAATCTGAACGCCACGAATTTTTCAGTCAGTGTTCCGCAGGCGCAATTAAACGCACTTTTAAGTGATTCCAATACCAAGCTTTTGCAAAATCCTGAGATTCGAGCGTCAGACGGTCAAAAGGCCTCAATGAGGATCGGCTCGCGAATTCCTATCGCAACTGGTTCGTTTCAACCCGGCATCGGCGGTGTGGGAATTAATCCGCTGGTTAACACCCAGTTCACTTACTTAGACGTGGGCGTGAATATCGACCTGCAACCCACCGTTCACCTGAACGGTGACATTACGCTAAAGGTCACCATGGATATCACGTCGCAAACAAACACAGTCGATATCGGAGGTATCTCGCAGCCGGTCATCAGCCAGCGCAAAATCGATCATCAAATCCGCCTTCGCGAAGGCGAGGTTAATCTCGTCGGCGGGATTTTTGAGGATCAGGATCAGAAGAGCTATGGCGGCATTCCCGGTTTAGGACAAATTCCAATTCTCAAGTACCTTTTCGGCAGCGAAAAAGTCGACCATCTGCAGAACGAAGTTGTGTTTGTGCTAATTCCGCATTTGGTACGAAACCAGGACGTCAGTGATCTCAACCTGCGACCGATCGACGTTGGCACCGCCAACAACGTGGAACTCAGGTTTGCGAATCACCCTGGGCGCGGCGCGCAAGGTGAATCTCCGGCTGCATCACCCCGGCCAGCGACAACACCTCAGCAGCCTCAAAGCCAAGGTTTACCCAACTCTGGGGCCGTGCCGGCTCCGCCACAAACCCAGCCTGAGCAGCCGGCTTCGGCTGGGGCCGCAGCGCTGCGCTTTGAACCCGCTTCGATCACGACAACGAATGGCGCGACGTTCAGCGTAAATGTGAATATGACAGGCGGAACCGACGTCGCCGCTGTCCCGGTGCAGATTGCATACGATCCGAAGCATCTCTCGGTTGCGAAGATCGATAACGGCGATTTCCTTACCAAAGACAGCCAGCCGGTTGCCCTCGTCCAGCGTGATGACCCGAATAGCGGAATGCTGGTCGTATCGGCTTCTCGTCCGCCCGGAGCTGCCGGCGTCAGCGGCCAGGGAACCGTTTTCACCATCACATTCACTGCAAAAGATAAAGGTCCCACCGTTCTCAGTATTACGCGTCCGGGTGCCCGCAACAGTCAGCAGCAGCCGATTCAGGTACTTGGCTCGCAAATGACAGTAAATGTTCAGTAGCTTCTGGAGCGACAATATTTATATGCATTCAGTCGTACGCTCTAGAAGGACCGGGAATTGTCGCGGCCTCACGTTGGTCGAGTTGATCGTGGCGTTCACGATCATCGGGATTATGGCCGCAGCAGCGGTTCCCATTGTGCGCGTGCGCATCAAGCGCGAGAAAGAGATTGAGCTCCGCCGCGATCTGTGGGAGATGCGCGACGCTATTGATCGATACAAAGATGCTGCTGACCGCAATGCCTTTCAAACGAAACTCGACAGCCTCGGCTACCCGCCAGATTTGCAAACGCTGGTTGATGGTGTGGACGTCCAGGGTAAGAAGCTGCGCTTCCTGCGGCGCATTCCTGTCGATCCAATGACGGGCGATTCAGATTGGGGATTGCGCTCGAATCAAGACGATCCTGACTCTAGTTCATGGGGTGGGCAGAACGTCTTCGACGTGTACACCAAGAGCGAGGGCACGGCCCTCGACGGCACAAAATACAATACATGGTGAAACGCTCCCAATTCGGAACGCCGATCTTGCGCTCTCGTCGCGGTTTTACGCTTATCGAGCTGATGATCGTGATCTCCATCATTCTGATCCTCATCGGAATCGCAGTTCCCGCATATCAGCAATCCGTGATCCGCGCCAAAGAAGCAGTTCTGCGGCAGGACCTGAAGACGATGCGCGATCAGATCGATAATTACACGATGGACAAGGAAAAAGCGCCGCAGTCGTTACAGGACCTGGTCGATGCCGGATACCTGCGAATGATCCCCAAGGACCCATTCACCAATTCTGCAGACACCTGGCAGGCCGAAACCTCCGACACACTGCAAAGTCTGGATCAAACCGAACCGGGCATTACAGATGTCCACAGCGGCTCAAGCGAGACGGGCAGCGACGGAACTGCCTACAACACCTGGTAAGCGGATCTCTCAACGTGGGCGAATGAATCCCGTGAACACTCGTTGACCGCCTCGCTGGAACTCTCCGAACGCGATCGTGAGCGGGACGATGCCTCCATCTTTGTGAAGACCCGGTAGGTCCGTCCCCGACCAGTCAAGCTTCCGATTGGCGGTTTCGATGTAACGCCGCAGCCCACGCTCGTGTAACGAACGGAATTCTTCAGGAATAATGCGCGTCAGATTACCTCCGATGAGTTCGTCTGGCTCATATCCGAGGATTCGCAACGTTCCCGAGTTGGCATAAATGACCGTGCTTTGCTCGTCAATCGTGAGGACTGCATCGAGTGACCGCTCGGCCGCAATGCGCAGGCGGTCGCCCTCCTGGATTACATCACTGATGCCGTAGTACTGCAGAAAAAGGCCGACCTGAGCTCCCAGGGCGCTGAGGAACTGTTCCGTTTCGGGATCGGATGTCAGGAGGTCCGGGCTGAAAAATTCAAACACTCCGAAGACTCTGCGCGCCTGATAAGCAGGGAACGCTACTCCAGTGTGCAAGCCCTCGAGAGCGGCGACGGAAGCTCGAGGGAAGTTCGATTCTTTGGTGATGTCGGTGAACCAAACCGCGTGGCGAGCCTTCCAACTCGTGCCTGGCAGGCCGTCGCCATAATGGAAACTGCGGACGCGGGTTACGAGCTCAAAACTCGGATATTGATGATCGTCGCGCGTCCAGAACGTGGTGCTTCGCAGCGCAGCGTGGAGCTCATCCACTGCCCAAAAAGAACCAGCAACGAATCCGAGCGCCGCGCCAACCGTAGAGAGAATGTTGTCGACGGCAGTCTGCGCATCCGAAGCTTCGGAAAGCATGCCGGTGATGCTGTAGCTCAGGTTCCAGCGCTCTTGCGAGTCCAGCTTTCGCATTCGTCTTTGTGCAGAGCAGATATTGTACCTGCTCGGTTCTTGATTACAGCCCTGTTCAAGACGTAGGCTACAGAGTTTGCTCAAATGAGGTAAAGCGCGCTCATGCCGGTTGATATCGAAGTTCCTCCAATCACCAAGCACCGCATCAAAGCTCCGCGCGGTACGCAGCTTTCCTGCAAGGGTTGGCAACAGGAAGCTGCATTGCGCATGCTCATGAATAACCTCGATGATGAGGTCGCCGAGCGCCCGGAGGATTTGGTCGTTTATGGAGGCACGGGACGGGCCGCGCGGAACTGGGAATGCTATGACGCCATCGTTCGGTCGCTACGCGATCTCGAATCGGACGAAACGTTGCTGGTGCAATCCGGCAAACCGGTCGGCATCTTCAAGACTCACGACTATGCTCCGCGCGTGCTGATCGCGAATGCAAACCTGGTTGGGCAGTGGTCGAATTGGGAAAAGTTTAACGAGCTCGAACGCGTCGGCCTCACCATGTACGGCCAGATGACCGCCGGGTCGTGGATCTACATCGGTTCGCAGGGAATCATCCAAGGTACATTTGAGACCTTTGCTGCGGTAGCGGAGAAGCATTTCGCAGGCGACCTTGCCGGCAAACTGATCGTCAGCGGCGGCATGGGAGGTATGGGAGGAGCCCAGCCCCTGGCGGCAACTATGGCAGGCGCGTGCTTCCTCGGAATTGATGTCAATCCCGAGCGCATCAAGAAACGCCTGAAGACCGCCTACTGCGACTTCATGGTCAACAGCCTCGACGAGGCGCTGCGAATCCTGAAGAACTCGATTCGCAAAAGGGAAGCGGTTTCCGTCGGTTTGATCGGAAACTGTGCGGATGTGATTCCCGAATTGGCTGCGCGTGGAGTTAAGCCCGATCTACTTACTGATCAAACCTCGGCGCATGATCCCTTGAATGGCTACATTCCTTCCGGGTTGAGCGTCGAGCAAGCGGATGAACTCCGGCGACGTGATCCGAAAGGTTACCTTGAACGCTCGCTCGATTCGATCGCACGGCACGTTGAAGGCATGCTGGTCCTGCAGAAGTCCGGTTCGGTCACATTCGACTATGGCAACAACATCCGCACCTTCGCCTTCGAGCGCGGCGTCAAGAACGCTTACAATTTTCCCGGATTCGTGCCAGCCTACATTCGTCCACTCTTCTGCGAAGGACGCGGTCCCTTTCGCTGGGCAGCTCTTTCAGGCGAGCCATCCGACATTGCAGTGACCGATGAGCTGATCCTGGATATGTTTCCCGAGAATCGGATCCTGAGCCGATGGATCAACCTGGCTCGCAAGCGCATTCGCTTCCAGGGACTGCCCGCGCGCATCTGCTGGCTCGGTTACGGCGAGCGTGCCCAATTTGGAGTTGCGATGAATGATCTCGTCAAGCGCGGCAAGATCAAAGCTCCTATTGTGATCGGCCGTGATCATCTCGACTGTGGCTCGGTTGCTTCTCCTTTCCGGGAAACGGAAGCAATGAAAGACGGCAGCGATGCAGTCGCAGATTGGCCCTTTCTCAATGCACTTCTGAACACAGCGAGCGGCGCGAGTTGGGTTTCGATTCACAACGGCGGTGGTGTTGGCATCGGCTACTCACAACATGCGGGCCAGGTGACAGTCGCAGATGGTACCGATCTCATGGCCAAGCGCATCGAGCGCGTGCTCACCAACGATCCTGGCATTGGAATCGCCCGCCATGCCGATGCAGGCTACGAAGAAGCTCGGGAGTTTGCAGAACGCAAGGGCATCCGCCTGCCCATGCCATCGACTGGATCGGTGCGCTCCGCAGCCAAGTCAGTACCGTCCGCGGTAGCGGATGGGTCAATACCCTTCAAGTCATCCTCGGGTGATGCAGAGTGATTGCTCCCGACCAGCCAGGACTCACAACACCACTACTCCTGACCAACATCGGTCAATTGCTTGCGTTGACGCACCCAAGTGGCAAAGAGCAGCCGAGACGCAGGGCCGACTTAGCCGAGCTTAGCATCGTATATGACGCAGCAGTTCTGATTCGGAACGGCAGGATAGCCGAAGCTGGTCGCGAAAGCGACATCACTCGCAACTTAGCCGGGGAAGATCTGCAGAATTTCGACTGCGCTGGCGGCGTAGTCCTGCCAGGATTTGTCGACTCTCACACCCATCCAGTCTTTACCTCTCCCAGGCTGATCGATTTCGAGCAGCGCATTCAGGGGAGCACCTACGATGAAATCGCCAAAGCTGGAGGCGGTATTCGCTCCAGCCTGGAAGGCGTGAGGAGCGCAAGCCCTCAAGAGCTGTCTTGCAAGGTACTGCGCGTCTGCGAGCGAATGCAGAGATCGGGAACGACGACGGTGGAAGCTAAATCCGGTTACGGCTTGAGTACCGATTCCGAACTCAAGTCGCTGCATGCGATTCGCTGCGCGGCAACTCGCTGGCATGGAACCGTTGTTCCTACTCTGCTTGCGGCTCACGTAGTTCCTTCAGAGTTCCAGGGTAAGTCAGACGAATACGTGGACGTAATCTGCAAAGAGATGATTCCCAAGGCCGCGGAAGAGAACCTCGCTCGATTCGTTGACGTCTTCTGCGAGCGTGGAGCTTTCTCTCTACAGCAGACCGAGCGCGTATTCGCAGCTGCCAAACGATCGGGCTTGGATGTGCGCGCACATGTATGCCAATTCACCCCGCACGATCTTTCAAGCCTCGCGGAATTCGATCCCGCTTCGTTCGATCACCTCGATTGCCTGCGTGACAGAGATCTTGAAGCTCTTGCCGGACAGAACACCATCGCCACGCTGCTTCCGGGAGCTTCGTATTTCCTCGCGCACTCGTATCCAATGGCACGACGCTTGATCGATGCCGGCGCTGCAGTCGCGCTAGCGACAGATTTCAATCCGGGAACGTCGCCCACGACGAGCATGACATTGATGCTCTCGATGGCTTGTACGCAGATGCGGATGAGTCCGGGGGAGGCGATCTCGGCAGCGACGATCAACGGAGCGCACGCACTGCGACTCGCCAGTCGCAAGGGAAGTATTGAGCCAGGAAAAGACGCTGACCTGGCCATTTTCGATGTGAAAGATTATCGCGAGATTTGCTACTGGTTCGGCACTGAACATTGCCGCGCCACAGTGCTGAACGGCAAACTCGCTGTACATTGAGGAGTGAGAATGAGAAATCTGATTTTTGCCTGTGTATTGTTGCTTTGTTGCTCCGGAGCCGAGGCGCAGCGCCTGCCAACCGGAGTCGTGCCCGAACATTACCAGCTCAGCTTTACTCCCGATTTGAAAACCGCAACGTTTGCTGGGGACGAAGTTATCGACGTTCGAATTCTCAAGCCTACGAAGCTGATTACGCTGAATGCGGCTGAAATCAAGTTCACCTCCGCTATGGTGGAAATCCACGGCACTCCTGAATCGGCAAGAGTCACAGTCGATCCCGATCGAGAACAGGCGACGATCATCGCTCCGAGCACGCTCGCTGCGGGTTCGACACGTCTGCACATTGTCTTTACAGGCATATTGAACGACAAACTGCGCGGATTCTATTTGAGCCGGACGGCGAAACGCGGCTATGCGGTCACGCAGTTTGAGCCGACCGATGCTCGCCGAGCTTTTCCGTGCTTCGACGAGCCGGACAAGAAAGCTACGTTCGACATCACGCTGATCGTTGATAAAGGCGACACGGCAATCTCGAATGAGAAGCTGGTCTCCGACACTCCTGGCCCTGAGCCAGACAAGCACACTCTGAAGTTCGCGACCACCAAGAAGCTCTCGACATATCTGGTCGCAATGTTGGTTGGTGACTTCGAATGCGTAGGTGGCTCGGCCGACGACATCCCGATTCGCGCCTGCGCCACGCCCGACAAAAAAGATCAAGGCAAGTTTGCGCTCGAAGCTGCCGAGTACATCATGCATTTCTACAACGACTACTTCGGCATCAAGTATCCATTCGGGAAACTTGATCTCATTGCGATCCCCGACTTCGAAGCCGGAGCCATGGAGAACGCCGGAGCGATCACTTATCGCGAGAGCGAGATGCTGCTCGATCCCAAGATTGCAACCGTGGACAACTATCATCTCGTCGCGTCGGTCGTAGCCCATGAGATGGCGCATCAGTGGTTCGGCGATCTGGTCACCATGAAATGGTGGGACAATCTCTGGCTGAACGAAGGCTTCGCCACCTGGATGGAATCGAAGCCAGTCCAAAAGTGGAAGCCGGAATGGCACGCCGAACTCGAAGACGTTGCGGATACGAGTCGCACGCTTTCGCTCGACGCCCTGAAGAACACGCGCCCGATCCGTCAAAAGGCCGAAACGCCTGATGAAATCAACGAGCTGTTTGACGGCATTGCATACGGCAAAGCTGCGGCGGTGCTGCGCATGGTCGAGCACTACGTTGATCCCGAACTCTTCCGCAAAGGCGTGCAGAACTATCTTCGAGCACACTCTTACGGCAATGCCACTGCAGAAGACTTCTGGAACGCGATCACAGCGGCCTCGAATAAGCCGGCTGACAAGATCATGTCGAGCTTCGTCGTTCAAGCCGGCGAACCACTGCTGCATATTTCCCAGGACCCCCAGCTCACGATCTCGCAGGAGCGATTCTTTGCCGACAGACAACTGCTTGGCACATCGCAGCAGATGTGGACTATTCCGGTTTGCTGGCGAGCCGCCTCTTCCGATAGCACGGCATCTTGTCTGCTGATGCAGAGTCGCGGTCAGGAAACGAAAATGTCCGAATCGACTCCGGTATTCGCGAATGCCAATGGACGCGGTTACTATCGCACCGAATACGACGCTCCACTTCGGGACAAGCTGACGCAAGTATTGGAGTCCGGACTCAATCCCGCCGAACGCATTTCGATGCTGGGCGACGAGTGGGCGCTCGTGCATGTTGGACGAATCTCGATCAGCCACTATCTCGACCTGACGTCTCACTTAAAGGGAGACCGGCAGCGTCAGGTCTGGGAGGAGGTCCTAACCAGTCTGGAGTACATCAACGACAAGCTCGTCAGCGATCAGGATCGCGATCAGTTCCGCCAGTTCGTGCGCACGCTGCTGAAGCCGCCTTACACCGCAACTGCAAACACAGGCGATGTGGAAGAGAAGGCACTCCATGCCGATCTCTTCGAAACGCTCGGACTGATTGGCCGGGATCCTGACGTTATCGCCGAAGCCCGCCAGATCACCGACAAGGCGCTGCAGAATCCCGACAACGTAGATTCCCTGATGGCTTCGCCGGCCATGGAAATCGCCGCAACGCAGGGAGACCAGGCGCTCTTCGAGCGTTTCGTAAAGGCATTGAACGGAACATCCGATCAGGTTTTGCGTCGCCGCTACATGAGTGCGCTTTCCCATTTTGAAAATCCGGAGATTCTGCCAAAAGCGGTTCAACTTGGAACATCGAGTGCCATTCGCAACCAGGACGCCGCATACTATCTCAGCGATTTCCTCCGCCATCCTGAGACTCGCCAGCTCGCCTGGAAGTACATTGAGACGCATTGGAGCGATGTCGAGAAGCAGCTCACGACCTCGAGCGCATCGAGAATCGTGACCGCAGCCGGTCAGTTCTGCAACGAGGATGCAGCTTCGAACGTAAGCGCGTTCTTCAAAGTGCATCCGCTTCCGGCGTCGGAACGCGCGTTGCGTCAGGCTGTCGAGCGCATCAACTCATGCACCGACCTGAAGAAGCTGCAAGGCTCGAACCTGCAATCGTGGCTGGCAGATCACAGCAGTGCGCAGGCCAGTGGGAACTGAGCAACACGCATTTCTTGAACAGCCTCTGGTGGTCCAGTTCACGTGCTCTCATAACCACTGTCATCCCTCGCGCCGCAGTAAATACTTTTGTTGCGTGGAACCTTTGGTTTGCGGCGCGGGGGATCTGCTGTTCCGTAGCGCGCCAAAACAGCAGGTCCCCCGCGCAGCTAAAACAAATTCTCGATCCTCTGTGGCTGTTTGCGGCTGCGCGAGGGATGACAGTGTTGTTCAAAGAGGCATCATCGGAATCACGCACTTCCTGGATCTCTACGGAGTGCGCACATCTAATCCGGCAAAGTAACTTCCGATGTGATCGAGAACTGTCCTTTCACGCCCGCAGGCGTAGTTCCATTTCGGGAAATCGGCTGGCCACCTCCAATCCACACATCGACGGTGCCGGGTACAATCCGGTGCTTGCCCTCCGGATCCACGATTCCTAAGTCTCGACCGCTCAATGCAAAAGACACGGTACGTTGATCTCCTGCATCAAGCGTGATGCGTTGGAATCCTTTCAGCGCACGTATTGCTGCTCCCTGGACTCCCTGGTGCGCGAGATACAGTTCGACGACTTCCTCCGCTTTCTTTTGGCCGGTGTTCACCACATCGACTGAGAGACGCACCGTTCCATCCGCCGCAACGTTCGGATTGTCGATCTGCAGGTTGCGGTATGCGAACGTCGTGTAACTCAGCCCGTAGCCGAATGGATATAGTGGTTCGCCGTCGAAGTAGCGATAGGTGCGCTTCGCCATTGAGTAGTCTTCGAACGCGGGTAGCTGGTCAATGGATTTGTAGAAGGTGACCGGCAGGCGGCCGCCGGGGCTGAAATCGCCGGCGATCGCCTCGGCCACGGCGGTTCCTCCTTCTTCACCTGGATACCACGCTTCGAGGATCGCGGGAACGTGCTCCTCGGCCCAATTCACGCCCAACGCGCTTCCGTTGGTGAGGACCAGAATCATCGGTTTTCCCAAGGCATAAATCTGTTCGAGAAGTTCTTTCTGGGGCGCGGGAAGATCGAGGCTGGTGCGATCGCCGCCGGCAAATCCTTCGGTGTGGACGTTCATCTCTTCGCCTTCGATGCGCGGGGAAAGTCCGAGAACCATGATTACCAAATCGGAATTGCGAGCGACATTGATGACGTCCTGACCATCGCCGGGCTTGCTCCAAACCAGGCGCGCTTCGGCGCTGCGGATCGTCTGGAAGTATTCGATCTTCACCGAGTACGCATGACCTTTGTCGAGATGGACCTTCGTGGTGATGGTGTCGGCGGGATGATGAATCGTCCATTCTTCGGCGACGAGCTTGCCGTCGAGCCACATGCGGAATCCATCCTGCCCGGTGAAGCCTACGAGATAGTCGCCCGTTGTCGGAGGAACGATGATTCCAGTCCAGCGCACGGAATAGTTCTTGAGCAGTTGCGGTGAGATGCCGCGATCTCCCCAGGCAAAATTTACGTCGGCGTCAACCCGACTCATGACCGGAGCGCCTTTGAGATCGACATTCCCGAAATAGTCCGCTTTCAAGCCGTGCTGCTTGCGGGAGGCGTCGGTAAAGAGCGAGTCAGAGGGAATCGCCCGTACGATCGGGCCGGTGAGTCCTACTCCCTGCGAGTAAACAATCTTTGATTGCGAAAAACGCTTGCGGATTCCATCGACAATTGTCACCGGATGAGATGGCGTGCCATTGTAATTGCCGACCAGTGCGTCGAGATTGTCAGCATCCGGACCGATGACTGCAATGGTCTGATACGTTTTCTTCAAAGGAAGAAAGTTGTTTTGATTCTTCAACAGCACCAGGGACTCGCGAGCCGTTCTCAATGCTAGTTGGCGGTGCTGTTCCGTATCGTTTTCGGAGATTCCAATCTGAGAGAAGGGAACAGCGCTGGGTGGATCGAACATCCCAAGGCGGAAACGCGCAGTGAACAGACGCTTCATCGCGCGGTCGATATCGGCCTCACTGAGAATACCCTCCTGCACGGCTTTGAGCGCGGCATCGCGTTCGGTCTTTACGCGAGTTCGCGGATTGCCGCAAATCAGATCCGTGCCTGCTTTGATCGCCGCAGCAACGCCTTCTTCCATCGTTTTGGTGAAGTGATGGTTGTCCGAGATGTCAGTCACAGCTCCGCAATCTGAAACGACATAGCCCTGAAATCCCCAGTCGTGCCGCAAATGTTCATCAAGGAGCACGTTGTTAGCACATGCAGGCTGTCCATTCAGCGAGTTGTACGCGCACATCACCGACTCGGCTTTGCCCTGCATGACGGTCGTGCGAAACGCAGGAAGGTACGTGTCTTCCATGTCGTGACGCGACGCCTGCACGTCGACGGAGTGCCGAGTTGGCTCCGGTCCGCTGTGTACGGCGAAGTGCTTGGGAGTCGCAACCGTCTTCAGGTACTTCGGGTCGTCACCCTGAAGACCGGTGACGAACGCGAGCCCCATGCGCGACGTGAGGAATGGATCTTCGCCATAGGTCTCCTGCCCGCGTCCCCAGCGCGGGTCACGGAAGATGTTGATGTTCGGCGACCAGACGGTAAGACCGCGATACCACTCGGTAGATCCGTCCGGATGACGCTCGGCGTTGTACTTAGCGCGAAATTCCGTGCTGATTACCGTGGCGATCTGATGCATCAGCGGCTCGTCGAAAGTTGCCGCCATCCCGATCGCCTGCGGAAAGACAGTCGCGACTCCTGCGCGTGCAACTCCGTGCAAGCCTTCGTTCCACCAGTTGTATTCTGGAATTCCCAAACGGGGAACGGCGTCGGCCGTGTGCCCTAGTTGAGAGACTTTCTCCTCCAGCGTCATGCGAGAGACGAGATCGTCAACGCGTTGCTCAAGGGGAAGCGAAGCGTTCTCATAAGGTGCGCTGGCCGGGACTTCAGGAGACGCCTGTTGGCCAACAGCTAGCGTTGCGACAGAGAACAGCAGAAGAGCACCTACAAAAGGCGGAATGTTCATCGATTGGATTCCTGAAGAGTCATTTTGTGAACGGCGCGAAAGCTCCCACTAGACGGCTAAATCGTTTCAGGCTGGCAGTAAATCACGCCGAAACGACCATGCGCAATATCTTGCGTCAACAGACGACGAGGATGTCTTGGCATTTGCCGATTTAAACCGAACACACAACGAGAGTTCCGCCACATGCTGGCGTCGATTTCACGATCCGAATAGCCGAATTGAACCCCGGGGTTAACCCCGGAATTTCCACGGGGTAAACGCCCAGTTTTCCACGGCGTTAACCCCGAAATTTCCACGGCGTTAACCCCAGCACTTTCGGCGTTAACCCCCGAGTTCCATTTGAGAATGAAAGCACCTCGGTCCACGGTTGCATTCCGAAATTGGGAAAATAGCCCCATACTCTTGTGCTATCCCGGATCTTGTCGATTGTCAAGCGGAAAGTCCGCGGTTGGTCGCGACTGCTGTGAGCACGCGGAATGCCGTACTGCCGACTTCTCTAAGCGCGGAAAGAAATTTCCCGTCAGTGAATCGAATCGGCGATGAGCACACGATTGTGCTCGAGTAGATTGCCGGTTGCGTGATCGAGTTGAGCAAGCGCAAGCTGGTACCCGATCTGTGCCTGCAGGTAGCTCTGTTCGGCCTGCTGAACCGTACTCTGCGCGTCGAGCACGAAGAAGATCGTCTCAGCGCCTAGCTCGTACTTGCGCTGATCGGCTGCCAGAGTTTTCTTTGCGAGATCGAGAGCGTCGGCAGCGGCGGAAAGCGAGAGCTTGCTGACCTCAAGCTGGTGAACGGCGTTGCGGACCTCCAGCGTGATGGCCTGTTGACGTGAACGAAATTGATAGAGATCAGTTCGCTTCGATACAAGAGCAGAACCGAGGTCGGCTTCCGCCTGACGATTCTTAATTGGCAGCCGCAGATTCAGTCCAACGCTGTAGGTGGGGAATCCGAATCCGCCCACTTGCCCGAGGGCATCGAGCAAACCTCCGCGCGCCACCACAACAGGAGCTCCGCTCGATGTATCGATCACATTGCCGCCGATTCCGTTCGACGTGTATGCGCCAGTGAGGCTGAGGTCGGGTTGGAGGCTATTGTGAGCGATATAGACGCTGGTGTCATCGTTCGCAAGCTGTTGGCGCACCGCTTCCAATTCGGGACGCTTGCTGAGCGCGGTCTCTATAGCTGTTGGAATGTCCTCCGACATCAGATCGCCTGAGACTTCAGCGTTCTGGACGAGGTCAAGATCAAGAGCTCCGGCGCGCGAATCGAGATCGGCGCCGATGGTGCGGCGGAACTGGTCTTCGAGCGGCTTCACCGCGTATTCCGCTTGAATCACCTGCAGCCTGCGTTGCGCGACCGTAGCTTCGGAGCGATAGATGTCGAGCGGCGATAGCGCGCCAAGTTCCAGCGCGCGCTTGTCGTGCTTGTACGATTCCTCGGCTAAATGCAGCGAGTCTTGCACGACGGCGAGATTCTTTTGCGCTTCTACGAGATTCCAATACTGATTGATCACGCCGAGAATCGAATCGTTCAGTTGCGCTTCAAAGTTAGCTCTCGCCTGCTTCACATTGCGCTGGGCAATAAGAATTGGACCGTGGTTCACAACGTATCCGCGTCCGCGGAGCAGATGTTGCCCGACCGTGAATGTGGCGCCGGAAGTGAACGATGGATTGAAAAGAGCGAAGCTGCTGTTGGTGGTAAAGCGCTGGGTGCTGAAACCGAGAGAAAAGTTTGTCCCACTTTGGAATTGCTGGTTGTAGGAGACGTTCGTGCTTTGCTGCAGCTGACTCAGCGTTTGTGCGCCCGCCAGAGCAGTGGTGGTCGGCTCACTTGAACGTTGTGGCAGGAAACTGGCATTGAGAACCGGATCAAAGTTCGAATATGCTCTGCCGATTCCAAAAGAGGTCTGATCGAGCTGCCCCTGACTGATCCGCACTTCGGTGTTGTTGAGCAGCATCAAGCGAATCGCGTCCTGCAACGATAGGTGGAGTTTCCCGTTGACAATGTATTCATCGAGGCTTTGCGGGCCCGAGAGCTGCGTCTGGACGTGTGGAAAGCTGAACGCTTGGCGAAAGTAATCGGGCGCCGGGAACGTCTGAGCGCTCAACGCTGACGCAACATTGATAACAGCGAGTAGTGCTAAAACACGCAGGACTGCAGACTTCATCAGAAAATCTCCCAAAGTACCTTATTCGTAGCGAATCGCTTCAACCGGATCGAGCTTGGCGGCTTTGACCGCAGGATAGAGACCAAAGATCAATCCAACGGAAACCGAGAATGCGAAGGACAACACAATAGAGCTGATGCTGGTGACCGTGGACCACCCAGCAAGCACAGCGATGGTCTTCGACATCGTCATTCCCAAAACGATACCGAGCATTCCCCCCACGAACGAGATCAGGACCGCTTCCACCAGGAACTGACGAACGACGTCGCTGCGGCGCGCGCCAATTGCGCGCCGAACGCCGATTTCGCGTGTACGTTCGAGGATGTTGGCGAGCATGATATTCATGATCCCAATGCCGCCGACCAGCAACGAGATCGAAGCAATGGCGACCATCACCAGGTTGAAGACGCGCTGCGTGCGCTTCTGCTGTGCCAGCAGTTCGGCGGGAACTAGAATGCCGAAATCTGATCGGCCGTGATGCGAGACGTTCAGAACGCCGCGAACCATCTCTGCGACCGTGGGGCTATCGTCTGCGGAAGCAAGCTGGAGATAGATGCCATCGATCTCATCGCGGAAGCCGCTGCGATTATCTTCGAGGCGCAGCATCGCGCAATTGAGCGGAACGTAAATCAGATTGTTCAGATCCTGGCTTGAAACACCCTCGATTGCGCCGCCTGAAGTCATCTGAGGACCTGCCACTCCGATCACGTGCAGCCATTGGTCATTTACCTTGATGTACTTGCCAACTGGATCTTGCTGCGGAAACAGCGCAAATCGCGCCGCCTCGCCCAGCACCGCGACGTTTGCCGCCGAGCCGGCGTCTTCTTCATCGAAGAATCGTCCAGACACAATGCGCAGACCGGCAATGTTCAGATAACTCGGCTCGACGCCATAAATGAGAGGGGCATCTCCTTGCGCCTTGGGCAGCAATTTCGTTGGAACGAATTTCTTGCGAGGCGTGGATGCAACTACGTCGCGTGTAGTGGCGCGGATTACGCGATAGTCTTGCAGGGTCAAACCCGGAGAAGTCTTGCGCGCCTCCTGCCAGTCCTGCCATGAATTCGCCTCATGTGCTTCCACGATGAGGTTGCGCACGCCCAACTGCTCGATGAAGGCCATCGCCTGCTGGCGCGCTCCGGCGCCAATCGAAAGCATGGCGATCACAGCGGCGACACCGAAGATCATGCCGAGCATCGTCAAGAGCGAGCGCAGCTTGTGAAGGAGCAGGTTCTGGAAGCCAAGTCCCAGATCGGGAAGATAACGAGCCTTGAATTGGCGGATTGCGGCCAGCGATATCGTCGGAGCAGCCATTA
The DNA here is from genome assembly GCA_035764005.1 of Terriglobales bacterium. NCBI lineage: Bacteria > Pseudomonadati > Acidobacteriota > Terriglobia > Terriglobales > Terriglobales bacterium. The sequence goes on along the minus strand of DASTZZ010000025.1, from coordinate 81,480 downwards.
CAGTGCTCCGCTCGCCAGCATCGAACTGGAGCGTGGTCCTGACTTCTGCTTATTGGTGGGATTTATAACGGAAACCTCGGTCCCTTCCTGCAGACCTTCGATAACAATGCGGCTTTCGCTGCGGTACTTCACTTTCACCGCAGTGGCCTGGAAATCGTCTCCGTGTTTCACATAGACAACGGGCTTTCCGTCTTTGTCGAACAGCGATTGCGCAGGCAAATACAGAACGTCGCTCAAACGCACCCCATGTACCTTTACGAGCGCCGAGATGCCAGGACGCAGATCAGGCGAATTGCGTTCAAGCTGGAATGTCGCCGGGAACTTGGCTTGCGAGTTACCACCCCAGAAGTCGTGTGGAGCAAGGCCGGCAACGGTCTTCACCTTGGCCGGCAAGACTTCGCCCGGATGGGCGTCGATCTGAACTTCGGCGCTTTCGTTGGGAGCGATATTCGACCGGTCGGTCTCGCTCACCTTGGCCTGTACTTCCATCTGATCGATGTCGAGCACATCGGCGAGAACGCGCCCGGACTGAACCAGGTCGCCGGCGCGATACTCCGGCAAGACCATTCCCGGGAAGCAGCAAATTCCTCCAAGGGTGTCGCGATTTTCTTTGGCAGCAACGATGCCCGAGATCGTCGATTTGAGAGTCATGTTCTCGATGTTGTGCTTCGCCACGTCCATCGCCAAACGCGCGGCGTTGCGCTTCTCTTCGAGCACGCGAATACCGGCTTGGCCCGAAGTTGCGCGCGACTTCACGTCCTGCTCGAGCTGCGCCAACTTGCGCTTGGCTTCTTCGAGGGCAAGATTGTTCTTCTCCGCGTCAATGGAGCTCACAAGCTCATTGCGACCGACCTCAAGCTCGGCGCGGCGCACATCGAAGCGCGCCTTCAGCAGATCGGTCTGATCCTGTGCAGCCTGAACAGCGGCATCAGCTTTGGCTTTCGTAATGTCCTGCTCCGCCTGCCGCAACTGCGATTCGGCCTGCTCGAAGTTGTATTGCTGCTCGCTGGGATCGAACTGGATAACCACGTCGCCGGGCTTTACCGCTGCTCCGGTGCTCGCCATTGAGACGATCTGAAGTGTTCCGTTCACGGAAGGCGCGATGAGAGAGATGCTGTGCGGGGCTCGCAGCTCGCCAGAGGTGAAGACGTCGATCTGAACATCTCCGCGTTCGACGCGAGCGGTCGGAATCGGCGCCTCTGGTGTCGAGAGACTGCGCGCCGCATTAACAATACCTTTGCCGATAAATACAGCAATCACCAGCACGATTGCGGACGCGATGATGCGACGCTTGGTCTTCATTTGTTCTGCGCCAGCTCCGTTGGATTCTTCAGCGCAACGCGCTCGCCCGGGCGCAGTCCATCAATGACCTGAACCGTATCACCACTGCGCCGCCCCACGCGCACCGTCTTTTCGTCGAACTTTCGGCCGTTCTGAACGTACACCACACTCGAACCATTTTTGGGGAAGATTGCCTGCGGCGGAATGAGTATCGAATCGGGAATAGTCTCGACGGCGATGCGCGCATTCGCCTTCATCCCTGGCCGGATGCGCGTGTCGGTGCGATCCATCTTGAGGTCGAGCGTGAAGTTCTTCGCCGGCGGCCAGTTCGTAAAATCCAATTGAGCAATCGTGCTGATGCTGCGTACCGATCCGGAAAAATCGGTATCGGGAACGGCATCGACGTGCACGGTTCCGCTCTGGCCGGCTTTGAGCTTGCCACGATCGGCTTCCTCAATTCGCGCTTCGAATCGAACCGAACTCAAGTCGGGAATTTCGGCGATTGCGGCCCCCGGCCAGGCGTGATCTCCTTCACGAAAATCAGGAGCATTGCCGCCAAACATCACGGAACGAAAATTCGGTAAAAGGGTAACTACGCCATCGCTGGGAGCGCGCAAGGTGAGGGAAGCGATCTGGTGCTCGGCGAGTCGAACGTCGAAGAGAGCTTTGTCGCGCTTCTTCTTTTGTTGCGCGATGTCCGCAGCGGAGCCGACCTTTCCGGAATCGAGCTTGGTTTGCGCCTCGCGATATTTTTCCTGCGATGAAGCCAAAGCTAACTTGTTTTTCTCACCGTCGATGACCGACAGAATTTCGGCTTTGCTGGCATCGAGGCGCGCGCTCTCAACGTTGTACTTGGCCGCGAGCGAGTCGGTCAGGTTCTGCTCCTCGGTCATGTGCTCTTGCGCTTCCTGCTGGCGTATCTGAGCTTCGGCGGAGGCGAGATCGGTACGCTTCTGTTCGAGCGTGCGCTGCACCGTAGTGGTGTCGAACTGGACAACTACGTCTCCGGCCTTCACCTGCTGACCGGTGTGCGCGAGCTTGATGATTTGTAAGTCTCCTGCTGCGGAAGGAGCGGTGAGCGTTTTTGATTCGCGCGCTTTGATCTCTCCGCGAATAGAGAGATAGTCCACGAACTCGCCGCGACGGACTTCCGCGGTCGGAATCGCAGTTGCTGCTGCATGCGAGGAACGAACGGAGACGAAGACGACTGCCGCCAGTACCACAATGAAACCACTGCCGAGCAACCACCTTCGCTTCTTGATGAAGGACTTCATTGCTGGCTCACATTGCGCAGCACGCGTGTACCTTCCGAGATTCCGGAAATCGCTGCTTGGGTATCGTTCTCTGCCTTGATATGAACCGGCTCGCGAGACGAGCGCGACGCGGAATCGAGTACAACGTAGTGCTCATTTCCGGAGCTCACAACGGCATCACGTGGAACGATGAGCGAGTTCGGGATGCGCTCAAGTTCTACATCGAGTGACGCAGACAGATCGGGCATGAGTCGAGCATCGGAGCCTTCGATCGAGAACAGCACGTTGAATGATCGGACGCGGTCGTTCAGACTGCTGGTGACGCCGATAGCGGCGATGCGATCGACTTTGCCCTTGAATGACAGATCCGGATATGCGTCCAGACCAACGCGTACTGGTTGACCCACGTGTAGCATCGAGACGTCGGCCTGATTCACCCGCGCGCGCACCTGCATCGCGCCGGGATTCACGATCTGCATGAAGGGAATGCCGGCGCGAACTTCGTCGCCTTCCTGAACCTCACCCATCTGCCCGCCCTTCCAGATGGTGTTCAGCACCACGATGCCATCGATGGGCGCGTGAATCTCAAGCCTCGTGGTGTTCTTGCGCGCGTAGTCCATCGCGTCGCGAGCACGATCACGTTGGATCTCCAGAGACTTCAGCTCTGCCGCAGCGGCCTGGCGCTTCAGCGCGAACGTCTTCTTTAGCTGCTCGTAGGTTGCTTTGGCTTGCTCGTAGGCGAGATTGTTCTTTTCAGCGTCGATTTTGGAGAGAATCTCGTTGCGTTTGACTTCGAACGCGGCGGAATTTACGTCGTTCTCCGCCTGATGCAGCGCACTGTCGTCGGCGGCTTTCGTGGCTGCTTGATCAGCCTTCTTCTTGTTTATCTGTTCGACGAAATCCTGGTAGGTCGCTTCCTGGTCGAGTGCATTTCGAATTTGCTGCTGTTGATCGAACTGAACCAGAAGGTCACCTTTCTTGACGTGGCTTCCGCTTGGCATCAGTTTCGTGATCACCAAGGTTCCCAATCCGGGTCCGGAGAGGCGGGGAGCGGCGATGGCAAGGAAATTGACTGCCTCAACTGTTCCGGTGAGCCGAACGGTGCGAACGAAATCAGCTCGTTGTACGGTAAATATCGAAGCTGCGGAATTTGCGAGTGGCTCGGAACGGCGAACAGCTCTGAAGGTCAGGACAGCTATCAAAGCAACCGCCACCAAGCCCAAGCCCCACCAGGTCATCGCTCTGCCGTGTTTTGGCGGCTCTGGAACAACTAATTGCGGAGCCGGTGCTGCAGCAGCGCTTTGAACTTCCGGAGCTTCGAGTACCTGTTTCACTGTGGAGATGTCATCAGGCGAGTCGAGAGACTCGCGCCAGTATCTTAGCTGCTTTTGGACGTGAGGCACTATCAGGCGTTAGCACGATTTCAAGGAGCGAACTGCCTGAAGTTGCCCGTGAGTTGAACGGCGCGATTGCCGAGCTTGCGCAATTTCTTTTGACACCGTGTAGCCCCGAAAGGTGCCCAGTTTGAATCCGGTGTCCCGGTAAGGCTTTCACTTGTAGTCTAATGAGGAGTGACCACCCTCACGACCGATCAGAACGAAACCATCTTGCCGCCAAAGTTAAGCCGCCGCACTTTCTTAAAGCGTGCCAGTTTGGGAGCCGGTGTGCTGGCCATCGGATTGGCCGGGTATTCAGGTCTCATTGAACCCAACGTCGTCGATGTGACCCGGCTCAATTTAAAAGTCAACCGCCTGTCGGCAGCCTTTGACGGATTCAAGATAGCTCTCATTTCCGATCTTCACTATGGCCCCTATACGGGCGAGCACGAGATCAGCGCCGCAGTCCATGACGCCAATCAGTTAAAACCAGATGTCGTCTTTTTGCTTGGCGATTTCGTGACCGAATCACTGATCGGACGCTCGAAAGACGGAGCAAAGAAAGCGGAGCCCTGTGCCAAGCTTCTCGCGCGTCTCGAGGCGCCGTATGGCAGCTTTGCCGTTCTGGGAAATCATGACTATGCGACAAATCCGGAGCTTGTAGCCGAAGCTCTTACGTCACACGGAATTACTCTGTTGCGAAATGCGAATCAAGTAGTTGAGCGCCACGGTGATCGGTTTTGGCTGCTCGGATTGAACGACGCGATGTTCGGCAAGGCGGCTCTGGAGCAGGCGATGCAGGGTGTGCCTGCGAGCGAACCTAAGGTTTTGCTGGTGCACGAACCAGATTTCGCCGATGAGTCGTCCCGATATGGAATCGACGTTCAGTTTTCCGGACATTCGCATGGAGGACAAATTCGCTTCCCTGGAATCCATCCACTGTGGCTTCCACCATTGGCGAAGAAGTACTACCGCGGTTATTACCGAGTACGCAATCTTCAGCTCTATACCAATCGCGGCATCGGAACTGTGGCGCTACCGTTTCGGTTCTGCGCGCCGCCGGAAGTCACACTAGTGACGCTGAGATCGGCGTAATGATGGCTGAGAATCAGGTGAAGCATATCGGCATCGTCGCATGCAGTGCAGAAGGCGCGGCACTTTGCTATCGCACGGTTGCGCAGGCATCGGAACCGCTGTTGGGAACCTACAACCATCCCAAAGTCACGCTTCACTCGATTCCCATGGCTGACTGGATGCCGGCCTTCAATTCCGGCGACTATCGGGGCGTCGGCAAGCTCATGCTGGAATCGGCCAAGGTGGTGGGGAATGCAGGAGCGGATTTCGCCATTTGCCCGGATAACTCGTGCCACCTTTCCTGGCCGTATTTCATTCAGGAATCTCCGATTCCGTGGCTTCATATTGGCGAAGTTGTGGCTGACGAAGCGGTGCGAAATGGCTGGAAAAAGGCTGCGCTGCTGGGAACGCGATTCACGATGAACGGTCCGATGTACCGCGAGGTGTTTCGCACAAGAGGCATGGAAGTGCTACCACCGTGCGCGGAGGATCAGAGGATTGTGGACGACATCATTTGGAACGAACTCGTGCAAGGAAAGTTTCCTGAGAGTTCACGTCTGCTCTACAACCAAGTGATTGATCGACTGAAGGATCGAGGATGCGACTGCGTAATCCTTGGCTGCACCGAGATTCCGCTTTTGGTGCTACCCGAAGATTGCCCCTTGCCTACTCTTGATTCAACACGCTTGTTGGCGGTCGCCGCGGTGGGACATGCGATTGGGGAGCAGGCACAGGCCTGATTGGGCACAACAACTGGAGGCCCGGCAGAGTCAGTACCGTCCGCGGTAGCGGATGGGTGAGTCTGCGCTGTCATGCCGCCTTCGAGCTCGCGAGCTGCAGCTCTTCACTCTCAATTAATTTCGGCGGGCATCTACTACTGTTCCACCTGCTGAAGCTCAGCCCACTTTCTATATACTCTTGGCCAATGCCTGACACTCCACTGGCATATCTCATCACCTTCAGGTGCTATGGGACCTGGCTGCACGGCGACGAACGCGGATCTATTGATCGACATCGGAACCAGTACAACTCTGAGTACATAATCGCTAATCCGAACTGGCACGAATATAACGTTCGCCACCTGAAGTTTGCTCCTGTAAAGTTGACGGATATACAGCGTCAGTCAGTGGAAGCTGCGATCCATGAAACATGCCAATTCCGCAGTTGGGAGTTGAAAGCCATCAACGTTCGCAGCAATCATGTACACACCGTGGTGTCTACCGGTTCACTTAGACCCGAGCGCGTGCTGAATGCGCTCAAAGCAAATTCCACCCGGCAGTTGCGGCAGGATGGACGTTGGCTGCATTCGCATACGCCGTGGGCTGATAGCGGAAGCAAGCGATATGTATGGACCGATGTTGGCTCCAGCGTGCTATTCAGTACGTGGCTAGCGGTCAAGATGGTCCCATTCCGGAACTCGATCCACCATCTTCTCGTTTTTCGGGACCTGGCACTCGGGCGGAATCGATAAAACCAGACTCACCCATCCGCTACCGCGGACGGTACTGACTTTGCGCCGCGTCGCTCATACCCGCGGTCAGTACCGTTCACCGATCAAGTTTCCTGAGGAAGTGGCCATCTCCTGATCCTTGTACTGAAGCTGGTAAAGCTTCCAATAAATCCCGCGGTGTGCCAGCAGCTGCTGGTGAGTTCCGATCTCGCGCAGATGAGCTTTGTGCATGACGATGATTTTGTCGGCCCGCTGAACCGTGGAGAGTCGGTGGGCGATGATGATTGACGTGCGTCCTTCCACCATCGTCGTGAGCGCTTCACGAACTCGCAGTTCCGTATCGGTATCGACGCTGGATGTGGCCTCGTCGAGAATGAGAATTCGCGGTTGATGCGCCAAAGCGCGAGCGAACGAGATCAGTTGCTTCTGTCCGGTCGACAGTGTACTGCCGCGTTCGCGCACGGGTTCCTTGAAGCCGGCGGGAAGGGTGCGGATGAAGTTGCCGATATTCACATCGTCTGCCGCAGTTTCGGCCATCTTCTCGCTCACCCATTTTGAACCTAAACGAATGTTGTCGCCGACTGTGCCAGAGAACAGGAATGGATCCTGCAGCACCACTCCATAGCGGCGGCGCAGATCGGCGAGATTCATGTCGCGAATATCGACTCCATCGAGGCGAATCGATCCTCGTTGAATGTCGTAGAAGCGCAGCAGAAGGGAAATGATCGTGGTCTTTCCCGCGCCGGTGTGGCCGACGATTGCAACCGTCTCGCCTGGCTCGATGGTGAACGACACATCGCGCAGCACCCAATCGAGCTCTCCTTCATGAGCTAAAGGCTGTTCGGAGAATCCATTACCCTCGTGCTTCTTCGATTTCACTCGCTGGTACGCGAACCAAACGTTCTCGAACTCGATTCGGCCAGGACCATCCACACATCTCGGCTCCGCGGGAGTGGCGACTTCAACAGGCGTATCGATGAGCTTAAAGATGCGCTCGCTTGATGCCATCGCCGACTGCAGAATGTTGTATTTCTCGCTCAGGTCCTGAATGGGCCGAAAGAAGCGCTGGGCGTACTGAATGAAAGCGACCAGAGTACCGAGCAAACCTGCGTCGATTAGCGCCTGACGTCCTCCGAACCAGATAACGCTGGCAATGGCGATCGCGGAAAGAATTTCGATTGTGGGGTAGTAGATCGCGTGCGCAAGGATGGCGTCTTTGTAGGCATCCATGTGTTGCGCGTTTACCTCTTCGAAGCTCTTGTACGCCCGCTTCTCGCGATTAAAAAGCTGCAAAACGACAATGCCGCTTACGTGCTCCTGAAGATAAGCATTGATGCGGGCAATGGCGACGCGAATGCGTCGATAGGACTCGCGGACACTTTTGCGAAAGATCATCGTTGCCCAGAAGATCAGCGGCAGAACGGCAAAGGTGATCAGCGCTAGCCACCACTTCATCCACAACATGAAGCCAACGATGCCGGCAAGCACGAACACGTCTTCAAAGATCGCGACCACGCCTGACGTGAACATTTCATTCACGGCGTCCACGTCCGTGGTAACGCGCGTGACGAGTCGCCCTACAGGGTTGCGATCGAAGAAAGCGACATGCAGGCGCTGCAGATGAGCAAAGATCTGGCTGCGCAGGTCGAACATCGCTTTCTGCCCGACCCACTGCATGTAGTAGGTCTGCAGGAACTCCATGCAGAAGCTGATTGCGAGGAGGGAAACGTAAAGCGCCGCGATCTGGCCGATGCCGACCAGAGGACGCGAGCTCAGCCAGGAATCTAGAAACGGATGCCGCACTCCGGCACGGGCGCTCGCCAGGTACTTATCGATAGCAACTTTAGTCAGGTAAGGGCCGACGACGTCGGCTCCAGCTTTCACCAGAATGGCGACGATCGCGAGCAGCGTCTGCCATTTGTAAGGAACCAAATAGGCCAGCAACCGCTTCATCAGGCGGCTGTCATATGCTTTTCCTAGTACCTCTTCTTCCTGATGGGCGTCGGCCATGGGGAGCTGATTTCATTTTAGATGGAGGAGCAATGAGAAGGTCGCACCGGCTTGGAACAGATTTCCCGGCTAAGGATATCCTCCTGACGAGCAGTCCAGCTTGATGGATCGTCCCGACACACCGCCGGCCATCCGTACACTTCGTGCCAATCCCGAGGACTCAGGACGCCGTTTGGACCAATTCCTCACTTCCTCACTCGAAAATTTGAGCCGAGCACGGGTGCAGGACCTGATCGAGCAGGAGAAGGTTACCGTCAACGGAACCCTTGCAAGGTCTTCGCTCAAGCTGCGGGGCGATGAACTGATCGAGATTACCGGCGAGATCGAGCGCCCGCCGCTGAAAGCACTGCCAGAGGACATCCCTGTCGATGTTGTTTATGAGGACGAATACCTGGCTGTGGTGAATAAGCCTGCCGGCATGATCGTCCACGCGGGGGCCGGAGATGAGGAGCGCAATCGCGGCACACTGGTGAATGCGCTGCTATTCCGCTTTCGGAAGCTCAGCGAACTGGGAGGCGAAGCACGGCCTGGAATCGTTCACCGGCTCGATAAAGAGACGAGCGGATTGATGGTCATTGCCAAAACCGACGAGGTTCATCGCAAGTTGGCGGCCCAGTTCGCCTCAAGACAAGTGAAGAAGAAATATCTTGCGCTGGTGATGGGCTGGCCGCCGGAGAAGGGAACTGTTGACGCTGAGATTAGCCGCGACCGCCTCCGCCCAACGCGCATGACCACGCGACGTTCAGGAGGACGAGCAGCAGTCTCCCACTATCGCGTGACCCAGAAAGCCGAGACCGCGTTCGGAAAGTTCGCGCTGCTCGAGGTCGAAATCGAAACCGGTAGAACGCACCAGATCCGAGTGCATCTGTCATCGCTGCATCATCCAGTTGTTGGAGATGCTCTCTATGGAGCTCCACGTGCTCTTCGGCGTCAGGACATGCGAGTTGGGCAATCGGGATCACCGAAGCAGGATCAGCAACTCTCGTTGAACCGGAATTTTCTTCATGCTGCAGTGCTGGAGTTTATTCATCCTGCTACCCACGAGCGAATGCGATTTGAACGAGTGCTGCCGACAGAACTTCAGAACTTCCTCAAACAGTTAGGCTTTCCAGCATCATGAACGCGCAACGACAATCCGCGAAAGTGGTATGAGAAGTGCTCTTGAGTAACGTGAAATCTTCGTAAGAACCGGAATATAATTAATCTTTCCATGCGATTTACCCGTCTTTTTGCAATTGCGCCGCTCGCAGCGGTGTTGTGTGCCAATGCGTCCGCTCAGGATGCAACAAGCCTTCCCTCGGCTCCATCAGCAACTCTGGAGCAGCAGGCCGCGCCGCCTCCGGCGCCAACCGCGCAACAGCAACCCGCTCGGCAGCCGGAATTGAAACATCGGGAGAAGCCCGGTCAGCCGGTTCTCGAAAGTCTCGATCCAAAGCCCCGCCCTGTTCCGCAGCCGCAGAATACGGCCGCACAGCCAGCCAGCACAGCCCAGAACTCGAACGAGACTGCGGCCGATCAGGCCCCTCCGCTCACCATTCGAACGGCTGTTAACGAAGTGAATGTTGTGTTCGCCGTCACCGACAAACACAACCACTATGTGAAAGATCTGAAAGCGAGCGATTTTCGTGTGTTGGACAACCGCATGCCTCCGGCCAACATTCGCAGCTTCGTCTCGGAAACGAATCTGCCTCTCCGAGTCGGACTGCTCGTGGATTCCAGCAATTCAATTCGCGACCGTTTTCGTTTTGAGCAGCAGGCGGCGATTGAGTTCCTGAATCAGATTATTCACCCCAGCCGCGACGAAGCTTTCGTTCTCGGTTTCGACACGACTCCGGAGATAACTCAGGATTTCACCGGCAACGCTGACAGGCTCGCCAATGGTGTTCGCATGCTGCGGCCGGGCGGCGGCACAGCTATGTATGACGCCATCTATGGCGCCTGCCGCGACAAGCTGGAGAAAAAGAATGCTGAAGGTGGCGTACGCCGCGCCATCATTCTTCTTTCCGACGGTGAGGACAACCAGAGTCGTGTGACTCGCGATGATGCCATCGAAGAAGCAGAGCGCGCCGACGTTGTCGTTTACACCATCAGCACCAATGTGAGCGGCACGAAAACTCGAGGCGACAAGATTCTTGAAGCCATCGCCGATGCCACTGGAGGCCGCGCCTTCTTCCCCTTCAAAATCGAAGAGGTCGCCGACGCGTTTTCCCAAATTCAGGAAGAATTGCGTAGCCAGTACGCGATCTCCTATAAACCCGCTGACTTTGTAGCCGACGGCAAATACCGCACTATCGATATCGAGTCGGTCAATAAGAAGTACAAAGTGCGTGGCCGCAAGGGTTACTTTGCTCCCCGCGCGGAGACAGCCTCGGTTACAGGAGGCAAATAGACCTGCCGTGCACAAGAATTCAAATTCTTTCGAGACTACTGCGAACGCTTAGTGTCCGCCCGTTCCGTATCTTGGACACGAATAAGCTGCACACTGATGATGGCGTTCTCGTTGCTCTTGGCGGCGGCTGAGATGAGTTCGCTAGCTGCAACCTCCAGCCTGCGATTGTCGCTGATAATCAACTCCATATCCGCTTCCGGCATCTTTGAATAAAATCCATACGAACAGGCAAGCAGCACATCTCCCGCAATAAGTTGGCGTTCCGCGATGTCAACTGCCACGAAGACGTTGTTGCCGAGAGAACGCGCCAACTGCTGACGCGATGCAGACCGTACGACGTCCTGATTCGGCACCAAGCCTAGTCGACGCTGATCGTTAACAACGGTATGGTCGCGCGTCAACAACTCCGCATGAGCGCGTCGAATCAGATAGCAACGCAGGTCTCCTACGTGGCAGATCACAACAGTATCTGACCGCAAAGCACATGCCGCGAATGCAATTTGCGATTCTGGCTTTCTGTTATCCCGCACAAGCCTGGAGTTTGCCTGCTGGATCAGACGCGGCAGTAGCGCCCGCTGCAGTTCGTATGGACTCGCCGAGCCAAAGCCCGAGGACACGGTCTCCAGAGCCGTGGCGCTTCGGAAATCGCGCCCGTGTTCAGAGCCAATCTCGTCGGCAATGGCAAACATCCAGCCGTGGGTGCGAGCTTGTTCAGCCGTTTTGGGCGTAATCGATGCGAAGCAATGTTTGGAATCGCGATGGTGCGAGCCGACGGCTAGCTGCGCATATTCGACATCGAGCATGAACGAAAAATGAGACCGAAATTAACTCCGATTTGAGACTTCCATCATAGTGGAAAGCAAGGGCAGGCTTGCCGACCCTTGCTTCCAATCCGTCGCCACTTTTACTTCGCCTCACGGCTGTCGAAGATGAACACCAGCCCTGCTGCCGCAGTGTTCTGCGCCATGGCTGCATTGTTGTTGCCTTTGATGAACGTCGGGCGATTCGACATGTCCCGGCGGAACTCCAGGCGCGTAAGAATGTGACTTGCTACCGTCCGCTCAAAGGTTCCCGTGATGCCGTTGAAGTTCTGCGCGGTTCCAGTCGTGAAGCCGTCGTGATCATCGTAGTACTCATAACGAGTCGCGACCGCATACTTCGGACTGAAGGCATACTTCACGTAGCCCGCGACTCCAGTCCAGAACACTGGGTGGACGATCCCGGTTGCGCGGTCTCCGCGGCCGTAGTCTGTATTTGCCATCAGAGAGAGCTTGCCGGTAGGAGAGTAGGTGATTACAGTGTCCCAAAGCTGACGCCAGTTGGAGTTCGTAGGCTGCTCAGGACCGGCCACGTAGTTCTGAGTCACGCTAACTTTCTTTGTAACATTCCAACCAAGGCTCATTCCATATGTCTTGCCGGTATTGTTATCGACTACGTTGTTCCATCCGTTCACAACGTAGCCAGTGAGCGAATACTTGTCATTGAAGGCATACTTTGCACGCAGACCAAAGTGATAGTACGGAATCGCATAAGAGAACAATAAACCGCGAGAGTAGTTCCAGTTATCTTTAGTTTCAATGACTTCAGCGCCAGCAGGCGTCACGAACTTACCTACATCAACCTGTAAACCTTTGCCGGCTGGAGCCAGGTAAGAGAAGTAAGCCTCTTTGAGATATTGATCGAATCCCAAGCCGCCGGGATCACTGCCATTGATTGCGTTGATCGCCTGACCAAATCCTAACGCAACGTGATAGCCGGTGCGACTGTTGGTTGCGACCGGCTGCTTATCGACGACGAGTTCAACCAGATTCAATGCGAACTGATTCGCCTGTGTATCGAAGCTGCGGAAGCTACTCGTGCGAGAAGCTGGTTGATTCGAGTTGTAAGCGTAGTAGGTATCGACAAAACCACTGAAGCTCGTGGGTCCCAGCAAACTGGAGAGCGATGTCGAACTGGAGTTTGCGGGCGGCGCTGGAGCCACAGCAGCTGCAGCCGGAGCAGTGGTTGCTGCCGTGCTCTCCTTCTTGAGAGCGGCCAATTGCGCGCGCACATCTTCGAGTTCCCGCTGCAGTTCTTCTACTTTGGCATTTAGGTCGGTAGCAGTGGGAGCGTCGGTCTGAGCCTGGCAGAGATTTGGGGAAGCAAAAGGCAACAGAGAAGCAAACATGGCGGCCAAAAATCGAGTACGGCGGGTCATAGTCGTCGCTTCACCTCGTGCGCTTATCTTCTGAGATAAGCGTCAATGATGAAGTACACGCTATTATTCGATAGGCTGAATCGTCCAATGAATAGTTTCTATGGAGAGAATACAAAACGTAGATATAGCTATACTTATAAGTTAATCTGATTGGTCATATCTATCATTGCTATAGTAAGGATAGCTAATGCGAGCTATAGGAAAGTGTGATGCTTGCTGCCGCGCCGCGCATCAGTTGTTTGCGGATGGATGTGGCGCGGTGAAGGGAGAGCAGCACGGCGTCTGAGTCGGCGTGAACTCCATAAATTCGACGCGAGTGCCGTCGGGATCATATACGTTGAGCTGCCATTTTCCGTCTCGACCCATCTGCATGTGGCTTCTCGAATTTGAAGTCCAGCCGCGAGCTTCGAGTTGTTTTGCCGTTTCCTTCATGTCGGTAACACCGAGTGAAAAATGATTGAGGACTCCAAGCCGTTCAGGTGTCATCTGTGCGTCTTTGTCGGTGAGCATGTATTCGATCCACTCATGCCCTTCAGGTACCTGCAACGCAACCCAATCGACACGGTCATCTGTTCGTCCACCGAACCAATACGGCCGAAATCCCAGAATTTCGCGATAGAACGCGTCCTCCGCAGATCGATCATGGACCATGAAACCAACATGAATGAGTTGGGATGACAGAGGATCTCTCGTTTTAGGTCTTTTCCCGGTCACCTGTTCAAAACGAATGTGGTTGCCTTCAGGATCGTTCACTTCAAACCAGCGCGTGCCGTTTGAATCCTTCTGCACGGCAGGCGGTACCTGCACGTGATGAGCCTCCAGGTATTTGCGCATAGCTTCGACATCGGTCGTGGCAAATCCGATGTTCGCCAGCAGGGAAGGAGGATTGGGAGGATTCTCAGGAATTACGGTTACGCGCTGACGTCCGACAAGGTAGCTGCCGGACTGACGAGCGGGTGACATGCCGAGTAAGTTGACATAGAAGTTTTTGGCCGCGTCCGCTTGGGTCGTGTAGAAACTCACGTGCGAAAAGCCACTGATGGGAGGTCGAGCGATCTCTTGCCCTGAGGCGAACGTTTCAAAAATCAGCAGCAGCGTAATCCAGCCGAGATGCTTGAAGAGAATCGAATGGTTCTTCGTCATCAGCAATCCTCCTTACGGCGAAGAGCGAGACGGCATCATACACTTGCTCTTCAGAGAAGTTCACAACATCAACTTCATTTCGTTCGTCTGTTCAAAGCCCAGAGATTCGTATAAGGACTTTCCATATTTACTGGCGTGCAGCCAGACGACTTTGAAGCCTTGCATGCGACACCACTCGATGGCCTTCACTGTAAGTTGTCGTGCCAGACCTTGGTTTCGAAAATCTGGATGAGTATAGACATTCAGCAAATATGGGCGACAGGTCTGCTCAGGGCTAAAAGGACCTGATACCAACTCGGTAATGATCAAACCGACTCCGGCAACAACGCGATCATCGGCTCTTACCGCGAACCAACCTCGGTAGGAGCCATCCGCGAGGTACCGTGCGATGTTTCGCCGCGACCGTTGCACCATAAGATCGAGCGCCGCGATATCTTGATATCCCATGTCGTAGAACATCATTCGTCGATGCCGGAGGATCTCTTCGAGATCAGCGGGACGCGTCTCGCGAATCGTAATCGCGGGTACTGTGGCAGGAGTGGTCACTGGTTTCTTGTCGTTCAGCTTATCTCAGCTCAGCCTCTTCCACTGCTGGATTAGGAACGTCGTCCCGTCCAATTCGCCTCGATGCGCTGAACACAGTCCCATGTGCCTCGATCGTGGGAGCAAACGCCGCGAATCCGATTCGCCGTGGGACGTCGTCATAGATAGCCTCCATTCCTCCACGCATGCTGTAGGTTTCATGCCAAAACCCGGTGCCTCCGCTATCGCGCAGGAAATCTTTCCACCAACGGCGATGAGGATCGCTGCGTGTCCACGCAAGCAGTGACGGCAAATCTCGCCAGTATTGCCGCATGCCGGCATGAGGAGGGAACAGCGAGTAGATGATCTGCTCGTGATGCAACAGGCCATCGGGTTTGGCGGCAACTGAGACGCTGATTTGCGGCCCAAGCCCAATCAGGCGCTTCAGTCCATACCAGACGTTTACGCGCATGCCCAGATAGATCACCACCAGGTCTGGATATTGGGACAAATCAACAGTTCGTCTGTTCACTTTGGCGGCCACGAACACCTCCTCGCAAATCGACTACTTTTGAGTGAAATCGGAGTTTCGCACAGTCCGACTTCCGGCTATGATGTGATTCCAAAAGCCTATCGCAGCAGCTCCCCCTGCATCAGAACCAGGCCTCGTAGAAGGACATGCCATGTTAACCAGACTACGCATCCAGAACTTTAAGACGTTCGGGGAGCAAGTTGAATTTGATCTTCGACCGTTGACCCTCCTAACCGGTCCAAACGGAGCAGGCAAGAGCTCTGCCCTCGAATCCATCGGGCTCTTCGCCCAGAGCACTCCCATTCCGGAACAGCCGCCGCAGGTGCGCTGGAGCGATCGGCATGTCGATTTAGGAGCTAACGGTCAATCGGCATTCCACAAGCCCGAGCAGGATCTCCATTTAGTGCTGGGCCTGGAAATCGAAGCCGGCGAGCATCTCCGCTCCTGGCTGCGCAAACACAATTTTGACGCCGACCTCCGGGCCGAATCGATCGGTTATACGGTCGAACATCGTCGTGGCACCGAAGAGTGGAAGCATCATCTGTATCTCGATGGCGAGTTGATCGCCACTAACGCAACGATGCCGTTGGGCCGTGGACTCATCAAGAAAGGACACGGTTCTTTGCTTGAGTACCACTCGCGCTCGGCTCTGGAACGGATGTTCACGCCCGCCGTCAGCGGTAATGCTGTTCTCTCGCCGAAGCTCTTCATGGGAACTAAAGCGATTGGGGGCGATGAGGTCGATGAGTCGACGCAACATACATTCGTCGGATTCGGCCTGTACATGTCTTTTCTCATTGCTTGCTTGAAGCAGAAGCTTTTCATGCTCGGTCCAAGCCGGATGCCAGTGCGCGAAACTCCTCAGGCGGAGAATGGTCCGCTAAGCGTCGGACGGCGCGGCGAGCGCACCATCGCCGTGCTGTCAGTCCTGTTCGCTCATCCCCGGCACCTTGCCCAGGCACGTCAGATTCAGCATTGGGCCGAGCTCTTCGGAATGAGGTCGCTCACAAGTGGCTGGGTCCGGGAAGAGTTGCTCCACGCCGGATATCTGGATTCAGATTTCGATACGCCGCTCGGTTTTGAATCTGCGGGGTGTGGAGCTCAGCAGGTTCTGCCCATCATCACCCAGATCTTTGCGGCTCCTAAGAACAGCACGATTCTGATCGAAGAGCCGGAAGCGGGGCTGCATCTTGAGTCGCAGGCTCACCTGGCTCGAATGTTCGCCGAGTCGGTCCGACTTGGGCATCAGCTCGTGATGACTGCCCATAGTCAAGGTTTACTTGAAGCTTTACAGGGCCAAGTCTCCGCTGGGACTTTAAAACCTCACGAACTTGCAATCTATGACTTGAAGAAGACACAGGCAGGTGCACGATTACAAAGACGTTTGGATGAACACCGTCACGGCGATGGGCCGGTCGCCGTTGAATCGACTTTCGTGCCGAGCGGGCGAGCGCAGAAGGCTCATGCCTAAAGAGCACACACATCATCGCCTGCGGTTCCTGGTAGACGGCGCGCTCGACGGGAAGTACCTGAGTTCCAATGCTTGATTCAGCCGAGGTCCTTCAAAATCTCTACGCCGCGGGTTTCGATATTCAGACCTTCGAACGGTTTCCGCGAGCCATTGGGATCAGCAAAGGTAATTGCATCGTGCTGCTTGAAGCAGATTCCAGCGCTGGATTGCGCATGGTCGGCCGGCCAGGATGGCGAATCGGTGACGGAATCGGCGTGCTGACAACTCAAGCCGGTCGTCGGGTATTTCAATCAAAGGATCAACTGGTTGAAGCGTCAGCTGAGCGGCTCAAACTACTCGAGGCATTCGAGAGGGAACTCGCTGGCCTATTGGAACCTCGGGGCGACCCGCCCCTGCGTGGAGTCCCAGCTCGTAGTTAACAGAATATCCATTATCGGACATTGCAAATATCTCAGGAAATTCAGCGGGCATGGCCAGGTCCCAGCACTACTTTCGGCTGGAAAAGTGTTCCCGCGACTCGGCTGGCTATGGCAAGCAACTGCTTCTCCCCGGCGAAGACTTTTACCTGATGCGCAGTTGAAAGATCTGCCAGATTGACAGCGCGACCGTTTGCGATCAGCCCTGCCGTCTCGCTGTTTACGGTGACAGATGGCAGTTGCCGCAGAATTTGGCGCGGGTGGACTGAAATCTTCCCAATCCAATCTTCGACACGAATTCCTTCGTCGACTGCATCTTCCTTCATCGCCTGCAGGCGATCGAGAGTGATCGCCTGATCGAGCGCGAATTCACCGGACGCCGTGCGCCTCAGTTCGGCAACGTGGGCACCGACACCCAGGAGCTGCCCTAAGTCATGCGCCAGCGAACGGATGTAGGTACCGGCGCTTACTTTGGCGGCAAAAAACGCGCGGTCGGAATCAAGCCGGGAGATTTCAAAGCTCTCGATGTGCACTTGCACATCGGTGAGCTCAACATCCTGCTTCTTTCGTGCCAACTTGTACGCCGGAACTCCTGCAATCTTCTTGGCTGAAAAGTGCGGCGGTGTTTGCTTGATAGTTCCGGTAAATCTTCGTGCAGCATGCTGCAGTTCTTCGAGTGTTACTTCAACTTCCTGGGTGATTGGCCCGACTGGCTCGCCGTCGGCGTCGTGGGTATCCGTAGCAAATCCGAGCCGGATTATGCCCTCATAGCTCTTATCGGCGCTTCCGAAGAACTGCGCGAGCCGGGTGTAGCGTCCGATAAGCAGCGGCAGGACTCCGGTGGCCAGCGGATCGAGCGTGCCTAAGTGCCCCACCGAGCGCTCCCCTATCAACCTACGTACGCGTGCCACGACGTCGTGCGACGTCATTCCGCTCGGCTTGTTGACTACCAGAATGGCGTCGATCATTCCATTTTTCCGGCTGCTGCAGAGCCGACTACATCGAGGAAGCGTGATTCGGCAATATGTTACGTTCTAAGGACTGTTGACAGCGCTCCCTCATGATACCGATTCGCGACGACACACCGAAGTTCTCGACGCCTTTCATCAACTACCTGCTCATCGCGCTGAATACGCTTGTATTCCTGTACGAGGCGCTGGTGCTAGGGCCGCACAGTCGCGAAGCATTTGTATACGAATTCGGTGTCGAGCCTGCCCGTGTGCTGTCTGCCCTAGGTTTGGCCAATCTCAATGTGTCACATGCGTCCGCGGTTCCATTGCTGACCTCGATGTTTCTTCACGCCTCATGGCTGCACCTGATCGGCAACATGTGGGTGCTTTGGATTTTTGGCGACAACATCGAAGACTATTTAGGACACTTCTCCTACTTGATTTTTTATGTAGTCAGCGGCCTGGCCGCATCACTCGCGCACATCGCGCTCAATCCGAATTCGACCATTCCCAGTGTGGGAGCCAGTGGCGCAATTGCGGGAGTCATGGGCGCATATTTTCTTCTCTACCCCTCCGCCCGCGTTCTGACCTTGGTTCCTCTGATCATTTTCTTCACATTCATCTGGCTGCCCGCTTGGATCGTCTTGGGATATTGGTTTGTGCTGCAATTTCTGAGTGGCGCGGCGACCTCGATCGCCTATTCCAATCGCACCGGGGGCGGAGGCATCGCATTCTGGGCTCACGTCGGCGGATTCCTTGCCGGACTGATCATGATCAAACTCATGCCTCAACGCGTGCGACCGCGTTCCAGATTCACGTATTAGAGCTGCTTAGCTTCTAAGCCCCTCAGCTTCTAGGCGAGTTCAAGATTGGAACAACGCTTGTCGAGGGCCACTGGTTTTGCTCAGAAGGTGAGCAGCTTAGAAGCTAAGCAGCTTCCTTCACAACGTTCCACTCGCCGGTCCCATTCTGATTTCGTCAATCGACGTGTTCGGCGGCATCGAGAGGGCGAGTGCGACGGCTCGTGCTACGTCGTGAACGGACATCATCTTTTCGCGCGGTGCATCGGGCCAGAACTGCTGCCAGATGTCGGTATCAACAGCACCAGGGACGAGCGCCAGGACGCGAATCCCCTTATCTCTGAGTTCTTCACGCAAGACATTTGTAAGAGCCAGCGCGCCAGCCTTGGAGGCGTTGTAAGCCGCCATTCCTGCGAATGCCTGGTGTGCTGCTACGGATAGATTGTTCACAATCACCGCTCCTGTACTCATCAGCGGGATCGCCGCGCGGCAGCAGAGAAAAGTTCCAATAAGATTCACATCGATTACGCGCCGAAACTCTTCCGGCGCGAGCCGATCGACGTTCGTCAGCGCGTGCGCCGCGCCGGCGTTGTTGACGAGGAAGTCGAGTACGCCCATACGCTCGCGCACGGCATGGAAGAACTCGTGTACCTGATCCGGATCAGAGACATCGCAACGCTTGGCGGAAATCGAGAGCCCTTCAGCCTTGAGCTGCGCAATAACAGACTCAAGGGCCTGCGGATCGCGTCCGGCAATCACCACGCGGCAGCCGTTGCGGGCAAGCTCGCGCGTGATTCCCAATCCGATACCGCGGCTTCCTCCGGTTACGACCGCGGTTCTTCCGTTCAGGTCAGGCATTCAGCTTTCCTTTGTCATTCCGAACCGCACGCCTTTCGCGGTGAGGAATCCCTATCGACTGTAATGAAGTTCGATTGACGATTATCGGCTGAATCCGCCGTGCCTGGCTGCTGTACCCGCAAATCTAATGACCTTCTTGGCTCCGCTGTCCAGCATGGAAGTCCGTAGGGATTCCTCACCGCAAGAACGTGCGGTTCGGAATGACAATAAAGGAAACGGTTCAGAATCCATTCGGCTTGCCGGAGCGAATCAGTGACAGAAATTCCTCGCGCGTCTGCTGCTGTTCGCGGAAGGCTCCCACCATTGAGGAAGTCACCGTCGCAGAATGCTGCTTCTCGACGCCGCGCATCATCATGCAGAGATGGCGAGCTTCGATCACCACTCCAACGCCGATCGGCTCGATTGCGTCCTGGATCGCATCGGCGATCTGCTTGGTCAGCCGTTCCTGAACCTGCAGACGGCGTGCGAAGACATCGACCAAGCGTGGAATCTTGCTCAGACCGATCACGCGTCCTTTCGGTAGATACGCAACATGCACTTTCCCAAAGAAGGGCAGCATGTGATGTTCGCATAGACTGAAGACTTCGATGTCTTTGACGATGACCATCTCGTCGTAATCGACATCGAACAGCGCGCCACGCAACAACTTGGCAGGATCTTCCTGGTAGCCGCGCGTCAGGAACTGAATGGCTTTGGCTACGCGCTCGGGAGTTCGCTTCAAGCCATCACGATCGGCATCTTCGCCGATATTTTCTAGTACCCGCAAATACGCCTTCTCCAGCTCTGCCTGCGCTCTCTCGGTTCCGTTGGTTGTGCTCTTTGGCATCGTCATCACACGCTTCACTGCTGCAGACTTCACTCGATCTCCTTTCATGACGCTCGCCTAACGTGGCTGCCATTGCTCGTGTACTCTCACCTGTGATTCCCAACGCCTGATGTTGGCGTGAGGAATCCCTATCGACATCCGTAATTTCCTATTGTTCATGCCTCAGTAGGGATTCCTCACTCCTGCTCACGCGAACTGCACGCGTGAGCATACGTTCGGAATGACAAACAGCCGCAGCGGCCGACTCCACGTTATTCCGCTCCTAATTCCCTTCCACCGGCGTATTCAAACGAGTTCATCATCGTCTCTTCGATCCGGACTTTCTCTACTTTTGCCAACCTGAAACGGTCACGAAAGAGATGAAACAGCTCGCGCGAAAGATTCTCAGTTGTTGGCACCTGATTACGAAAGTTGTCCAATTCATTCAGATTGCTGAAGGCGAAGCGCGGCATCAGTTCGCGTTCGGCGAAGCTGTCGAGATCGGCCAAATTACAGATCATTCCCGTATCGGGATCAGGTTCACCGCTTACCGTGACTTCCACTTTGTAGTTGTGCCCGTGCCCATACGGGTTGTTGCATTTGCCATACGTCGCGCGGTTCTGCTCGTCGCTGAGTTCCGGCGAATGCAATCGATGCGAGGCCGAGAACTTGTACCGTCTTGTCAGGTGCGCTTTCATTTCTCGCCGTACACATCCACATACAGATCATCGGTCTCATACAGCCGTACTCGATGCAGTCTGGTGCCGTTCAACTTCCCTGCCAGCCGGTTCCAAATGGCGATGGCGAGGTTTTCCGTTGTGGGAATTTTGTCGCGAAACTCCGGTATTTCTTTGTTGAGGTGCCGGTGGTCAAGTACGTCGATCACCTCGCGATTCATGATGTCCTTCAGCTGTTTCAAGTCCATTACGAATCCGGAGCGCGCATCCACATCTCCAGCGACCGTGACCTCCAGGGTGTAGTTATGTCCGTGCCCGTGCGGATTGTTGCACTTGCCGAAAATGCGCTGGTTTTCTTCCGGGGAGAGCTTGGGATTGTGATAAAAGTGCGAAGCCGAAAACTCAGCCTTTCGCGTGAGATAAACCATGCTGTGCCTTGAGTTTACGCGTGATACCTTTATTATACGGTTGTGACCAGCAGTTCCCTTCTAATCAGAGTCGCCAAGCTGACTTTCGTTGCAGTTTTTCTTGCCATGACGGGATGCGACCGCGGCATGCATCCCGAATGGGTTGGCCACTCGGCACCGGATTTCACTGTGTCTGATGCCCAGCGCACGATCTCACTGCACGACTACAAAGGCAAAGTCGTGGTCCTGAACTTCTGGGCAAGTTGGTGCGCGCCATGCATTGAGGAAATGCCCTCGCTTATACAGATGCAGCATGAACTCGGAAATAAAGTCACAGTTCTTGCTGTTGCCACCGATCACGATCCAGATGCTTACCGCCGCTTCGTGCGTGATCATCACGTCGATCTGATCACGGTGAACGATCCCGCGCAGAAGAGCAGCGACATCTACGGAACATGGGGCTGGCCGGAGACATACATCATCGATCGCAAAGGCATCGTCCGTCGCAAATTCATCGGGCCGGTGGAGTGGACGAGCCCATCAATCATCTCGTACCTGGAGAAGCTGCAGACGGAACAGAACCGCCGGCAGTAGCCGGTGGATCGGAGATCGCCGAATGGCGAGCTCCGACTGCAACGATGCTGCACGCATTGTGCAGACACGCAGTCGCGAAGCGCGGCTGCCCCACCGCCTACCGGAGGCGGTTCCGTTGCATCTCGGCGCCCAGTCGATTAATGCATTCCCATTATGGGAATAACCTTTTCAACGTTGTCAACAACCATGCGTGCCACCGCCTCCTGAATCACCGCCGAAGTTCGCAGCGGGGACATGAGCGAGCGCAGTTTCACCTGCACGGTTTTTGCGGGATTCGCGGTGAGCAGCTTCTGCTCGAGCTTGCCTGCAACATCGAAATCAAAGCCTTCGCACACGAGAACGCCGGCGCCATCGATGCGCACGATGCTCACTGGTCCTTCTTCGGTTTGAAAGAAATAAGAGCTGTTGCAGTCTGAATCGGCACAAGCTGCGTCTTTGTGCGCGACCTTCTTTACCGACGAGTACCGCTGCGGCAGGTAGTCTGCGTAGATTTTGGCGAAAGCATCGGCGGAATCGTCCGCGTCCCAACGCGAAAGATACAGCAGCCCGATACGAGCAGTGCCGGTCAGCCTGGGATCTTTATTCTCGGCAGCATAGTAAGCGCCTCCGCGCCAGGCTTCCGCCATGTCTTTCGCCGCGGACTGATCGGCGTACTGCTGCGCGAGGATGCGGGTGTCGAGCTGACCGATCGAGCCTTCATCGTACTTCTGGTATTTTGGTCCCAATTCGGGACGCAGATCCGGGATCACCATCCACTGTGCGGGCCGGTTATGAAGATAAGCCGCAACATCCATCACCTCGTGCGTATCCTGCGGCGGACGACGGAATGCTCCCGAGAACGCGGCATCTTTACCCCGCTGCAGCAAAGCAGATTCAAACGTGAGCCCATCGCCGTAAGGAAAAACCAGCGATTCGCGAATCATCAGCGGCGCTTTATCCAACAGCGGATAATCGCTATTCGACGTCATCGCCTTGCGCATCGCATCGGCCACTTGCGGAGCCTCGGCGAGCGTTGTTCCCGACCCGCGGAGCATGTAATCGACCAGCGTCACCATTCCCTGCCCTTCCGCAACGGCGCTTCGCGCGGTGGAGGCCTCGTCCTCGTCGAAGGTGTATTCCTCTTTATCTCCCGATTTGGGAGCCTTCGGACTCTCCCAGTTCTTCAGATCGAAGTTCTGATCCTGCAGCGCGTGCGTGAGCTCGTGTGCCAGCACCGGCTTTTGCGCGTCGGCCGAGAGCCAGTCGAGCAGATACATCTTCTTGGTCTTTACGTCGTAGTAGCCGGCTACCTGCTCCTGCAGCAGGTCGATGAGGAACTTGTGGAGATTGAACTCGCGCGGCAGCAGCCCGAATTTCTTCAGCACGATCTCCGAACGTTCCAGACGCTTCGCGTCCTCATCCTCGTTCATCTTCTCGTCGACGTACTTGGCCACCTGCTCGCGGCTGGCGAGCTCCCCGGTGACCTTCTTCTTGATCGCGTAGCCGGTGTCTTTGCTGAGCCAAGTGAGTGTGTCATCGATCGAAGCAAACAGCTCCTGAGCCTCCTGCGGGGTGATCTTTTTTTCTGATGGAGGTGCTGCCGGCTCTACCTGCACGCCGATGTCGCCCTTGCCGGAACTTGGCGGTGCATTCGTTCCTTTTCGGGCGGGAGCTTGCTGCGAGAGAAGCGCAACTGAAGTTAAGGTCAGCAGGACGGACGCAAGACAGCACCATCGGATCGAATCGATGAGCGATCGGCAGGTTGACACCGAACAGGAAAAACTCTGCATACGAGTTGATATTACCGGGATTGGCCCCTCGCTCCCAACGCTAGTGGTTGACGTGACAATCGAAAGTTGCATTCGGCGGCTACTCATCAGGGTAGCGGTTCAGCGGCGATTAAGTAGCCGTCATCAGTACCTGAATGAGCAACTTGCAAGTAATACTTCGCATATCGGATGAATTGCAGCAACGCATCGCCGAGCTGCGTAACCCTGACTTTTCCCCAGGGTTACCCTGCAATTTCCAGAGCGTAACCCTGACTCCGCTGGGTTGGGCAGCATTCCGGTAAGGGTGGGAGGTTGGGAGCACGCCCGGAAAAGCAGACGCGCGTCGGTACCGTTCGCGGCGTAGCGAATGGGTCAGCACAGCCGATCGCAACTCCCACGTGTACTTGTCGCGCTTGGCTCTACCGAAATGAAAATTTCAGTCAAACACTTGGTCGTGCCCCGGAGAGTCCTGGGGGCGAACCTCTAATTGCGGCGATAGAAACCTTCGCGAAAACTCGAAGCCCGCACATTTACCATCTTGCGCCTGGTTACCTCAGTCACACACGCCCACGCCAGATTTACTGCTATCGTGACTTCGAAAATCCATTCCATGACTCGGGCAACCGGAGATCGCAAGTCCTGCGGCCCGCATAAGAGGTGCTTCTTGAAAAACATTCTCGCCCTGATTCTTTGCCTGGCAATTCCCATTTCGGTCTTCGCTTCCAACAACAGCTACAAGGTCACCTACGACGGCGGCTCGGTGCCCGACCTGAAGACCGGAACCACGGTCAAGATGTACATCGAAGGCACTAACGTGAAGTTTGTAAAAGGAAAGAACGAGGTTCTCACGATACCCGCCTCCTCGATCACCGAGATCAGCTACGGACAGGATGTTCATCGCCGCATAGGAACGGCAGTGGGACTCGCAGTCTTCTCTCTCGGTATCGGAGCCCTCACCGCGCTCAGCAAATCGAAGAAACACTTTGTCGGAATCACATGGGCAGACGGCGATAAAAAAGGCGGCCTGGCCATGCAGTGCGACAAGAACGACTACCGTGGAGTGCTGGCTGGCCTGGAAGGCGTCTCGGGCAAGAAGGCGGTTAATTCCGATAATCTGACGGTCAAGAATTAGCGCATTCAGTTTTCCCACATTGGAATAGATTGTGAAAGCGCACTCTGGGAAGAAGTCGAGGGTGCGCACCGCCAACAGAGACCATGTCCTCCCTCAGTTCGATCACGCAGGACGTCCGCGACGCATTCCGGTCCATGCGCAGCAGTATCGGGCTAACCTCCATCGCCATCCTGTCTCTCTCGTTAGCAATCGGCGGTACCGTCGCGATCTTTTCGGTGATGTATGCGCTCATCCTGAGGCCGCTGCCGGTGTTTCAGCCGGAGCGACTCATTCAGATAACACGCAGCAACGGAGCGCCTTACCACCCACACGCGGTATGGAAAGGTTTGCAGGACAGAGACGGACCTTTCTCCGGCGTGCTCGCCTACTATCCATGGGACAGCCAGTTCGCTCTGACCAGCAACGGACAGAGCGAGCAAATTCCAGGTTTGTACGTAGGTGGAAGCTACTTCGAGACCCTTGGAGTGTCGGCCATCGCAGGCCGAACTTTAACCGTGGCTGACGACCGACCCGGAGCGATGCCCGCGTGCATGATCAGCTACACACTCTGGCAGCGGGAGTACCGCCAGTCACGAGCTGCTCTCGGCCAAACGATCATTCTGAATGGACATGCCTTCGAGATCGTCGGCGTGGCTCCGCAATCGTTTTTCGGTCTGGAAGTCGGAAAGGATCCGGAAATCTTTGCTCCGCTGGAGATGCAGAGAGCGTTTCACGACTATGGAACCTGGTTCAACGGCAATGCGAAGCCGACTTTGGATCACTCAAATGCATTGGTCATTGTTGGCCGACTGAAGCCCGGCGTCTCCATCAATCAGGCCGACGCATGGTTGCGGGTTGCCGGTGTGGACATATACAAGTCCTTTTCTAAGTCTTGGAGCGGAACGCTGGATGCGCATCCCATGCCTGCGGGAATGTCGCGGAGCTACGTCAGCGATATCGTGCTCATGATGATGGTCATGGCCGGAGTCGCTCTATTTATTGCCTGCGCCAATCTGGGCAATCTGCTGTTAGCCCGCGCAACGCGGCGCGAAGGAGAGATGGCTACGCGCCTCGCGCTCGGCGCTACGCGGTGGCGAGTTGTCCGCCAGCTTCTGGTGGAGAGCCTTGTCTTGTCGATTGCCGGAACTTCAGGCGGCCTGCTTCTCTCGCATTGGGGCAGCCGCGCACTGCTTCCGGTGATTTCATCGGGCTATCTAACTGCGCTCGATCTGTCGTGGGATCTTAAACTCGCTCTATTTGCGGTCGGCGCGACGGTGGTATCTGCGCTTCTCTTCGGACTGGCTCCGGCGATTCGCGCGAGTAGAGTTCCGCTGTATTCAGCAATGCAGCAGGCTTCGGCGACTTCAAGCGGCAGGAACCGGCTCTCAAACCTCGTGCTGATTGCGGTACAAGTCGCGTTTTCGATTGCGCTGTTTGACAGCGCAGGTCTTCTCGTGCGAACGCTGCATGGGCTCATGGCGAAAGATCCTGGATACGAAGCCAACGGTGTGTTGGTTGCTAGAGTGGGCATGAAGAGCGCAAGCAACGACGCTCATCGTGAGGTAGTCGAGGGTAGTGAACTTCTGAATACGTTTCGCTCCGTGCCCGGCGTTATCTCTGCATCCCGGACGGCGAACTCTTCCGCGAGCACGCCCCCGGAAATCAAGATTCTTCAGCCCGGAGGATCAGAGCACCAAACTCGGGCCTATCGGTTTTTCGTTTCTCCTGATTTTTTTGCGACCAGACGTACTGCGATGCTGGCCGGAAGGGACTTCAGTGAGAACGACAACGACAGGTCAATTCCAGTTGCCATTCTCAGCGAGCAAGCGGCGAGCATGTGGTTTCACGGAACAAATCCAATCGGTTTGACTTTTCATGAAAACGACGACGGCGAGGATGGACGCGCGTACTCAGTGAAAGTTGTAGGCATCGCCAGAAGCATAGATTTCAATGGACCAAATTACGGTCCACTGCCTGTCTTCTACCGACCTGCTTCGCAATGCTCGGCCTGCGCTCCCATGGGTCGCTACGAGGTGCGATTCGCCGGGCCGTTGTCCGATCTGACGAAACGGTTGCAAGATTCGGCGACCAGCTTGGATCCGAATCTCGCGCTGGAGCTTCATCCTCTCAGCGATGAAACTCGAGCCATGGTGGAACAGAATCGTTCAGTCGCGTGGATGGCAACAGCATTCGGCATCTTTGCCGCACTGCTGGCGATGATCGGCGTCTACGGGGTGACGTCGTATGCGACGTCGCAGAGAACGCGCGAAATTGGTATTCGCATAACGCTTGGCGCGCAGCCGCATAACACGCTGCGAATGATCTTGGGGGAGAGCGCCATCGCGGTTGCAATCGGCATCGCTTTCGGAATTCCAGCGGCGCGAGCAGGCGCAGGAATGATTCGAAAATTGCTCTGGGGAGTCGCGCCTAACGACTTTCAGGTCTTTGCAGTAGCAATTGCGCTCATGTTGGCCGTGAGTTTTCTCGCTGCTCTCTTGCCAGCCCGGCACGCGACTCGCATAGATCCGATAATCTGTCTCAGATATGAGTGATGGCGATATTTCGGTTGCCTCGTTTTGCTCACATCGTCATAACTGTTTATGAAGGAAGTGACTTCCGAAATTTAGGGCAAAGTTTCTAGCCTTGCTGAAGAAACTTCAGAAGAGCAAAGGTGCTATGGGTGCGAGTAAGCCTGTCGCTGATGGGACGCCACGGCCTCCAAAGCCCAACAAGGGCTGCTTGCTTGGTTCTATGAAGGCAGAAATCAAGTTCTTAGGAGACGTTATCGCGCCAGTCTTTGAAGAGAAGGACTGGAAGGACTCGAACGAGTAAACCCAGTTGTGCATGCCGGTGTATGGCCGAGGTCCTTTTCTGCCTCGACCGTTCGCAGCAGGCGCGCGGCTATTCACTCCGCAGAGAGATCGCGGGATCGACGAGTGCAGCCTTACGCGCGGGCAATAGAGCTGCCGCTAACGCGGTGACCGTGAGTAGCGCGCTCACCGTGACCAAGGTTCCTGCGTCATGCGGTTGGACTTGATACAGCAATGACGCAACATATCGGCTCAAAATCCAGCCTCCTGTAAGGCCGAGGACAATTCCCAATATGGTCAATGGAACAATTCCATAGATTGACCACCACAAAATGCGTGCGGGAGAGGCTCCGAGAGCCATGCGGACTCCAATCTCTCTGGTTCGCTGCGCCGTCGCATAGGAGAGCACGCCGTATACACCGAACATCGCGAGCAGCAGAGCTATCACAGCGAATGCAGTAAACACGGCTGCGTTGAAACGGGGACGGCTGCGAAATGTGTCGAGGTTCTCTTCTACCGTCTTGAAGACCACCGGGCGATCGGGATCGATCGCAGCGATTACCTTGCGCATCTCCGGGATCAGATAGTCAGGTTTGATCGCTGTGCGCACGACAACATACATGCTTTGCAGCTGCCATTGAACGGTTTGTTGATATGCCAGGTAGACCTCCGGCTGAACTTCCGCGGCGATGCCATCGTTTTTTACATCGCCGACTACGCCGACAATGGTCTTCCAGTCCCTGTTAATGTGACCCATGACTTGCTTGCCGACGATTTCCTCATTTGGGAAGTACTTTCGGGCAAATGCCTGATTTACGACAGCAACCAGCGGCGAGTCCTGGGTATCGCTGTCCGCCAGGAGACGACCACGAATGAGCGGTATGCCCATGGTCTTGAAGTATTCCGCATCGACCGGATGAAGCAGAATGTTGTCGCCGCGATGACCGGGCTGTGGCGGAGGAGCGTCGGAGCGCGAAAAAACCATCAGCATGAGTGGACCCTTGGGCGGCACCGCGCTGGAAATGGCGACCGACTCCGCGCCCGGCAGAGCTCGCAAGCCATCGACGGCACGATTCCAGAATTGGAGCTCCGGCTCCTTTTCTTTGTATTGAGGTCCGGTGAGAGAGATGTGCGCGGCCAGAACGCGTTGCGGTTGGAAGCCGAGCGGCAGGTGCTGCAACTTCCACAAGCTCTTTACCAGTAGTCCCGCGCCAAGTACGAGCGCAACTGATAGCGCTATCTCAGCGGTTACGAGCGACTGGCGCAGGAATCCGCTGGAGCGCGTCATGGCCAAGCCGCCCTCCTTCAGCGATTCCTGCCAGCGAGCTGACCACGCTGCGAATGCCGGGGCGAGGCCCATGAGAATTCCCGTAACGAGCGCAACAGCCAGGGCAAAGCACAACACTCGCCAGTCGATGTGAACCGAATCTGCCCTCGGGATCTCGCTGGCTCCGAAGGCGTGCATCGCGCGAGTTAGTCCGGCAGCAATCGCGATGCCCGCCAAGCCGCCGGCACAACTGAGGATCGAGCTCTCGATAATGAACTGTCGCAACAATCGTGCGCGACTCGCGCCCAACGCCAGTCGCACGGCGACCTCCCGCTGTTTCCCAGCGGCTCGCGTGAGCAGTAGATTCGCAACGTTGGCACAAGCGATGAGCAGCACAAATCCCACGGCGCCGAACAGTACATAAAGCAGGAGACGTACGCGCCCGGTCTCGTGTTCCTGTAATGGAACTACCACGAGCTTGTTGTCATTGCGATAAAAGAATGGGAAGCGGTGTTGCGCATTCGCAAGCAGTCTTCCGAGATCGGCGCGTGCCTGGTCCAGCGAGACACCTGGCTTCACGCGTCCAATCGCGTGAAGAATCCCCATCTGCTTGCGATTGAGTTGGGCAGCCTCATTGAGCTGCATGGGCACAAGAGCATCGAAATCCAGATCGCCAGGAAAGCGGAACGATTTGGGCATGACGCCCACGATCGTGTATGGCTCCTCGTTGAGCACGACCTTCGATCCAACCGCGGAGCTCTGCCCTGTAAACTCTCGCATCCAGAATGGATAACTCAGCACTAGAGCGTGCGGACCTCCCGGCTGATCTTCGTCGGCAGTAAACGTCCGGCCGATGCTGGGCTGTACTCCGAGGACCTGTAAGAAGTTGCCGGTGACACGCGCGCCAGCGATACGCTGCGGCACTTTGCCGGCCCGAAAGTCGAACTCTTGCGTGCCGCTGAGCCCGAAGGCCGCGATGCCCTGCAGCGTACGATTTTGCTGCTTCCATTCCACATAGTCCGCGCCGGGCAGCAGTTCTTCATGAAGGCTCGGCCAGGACATTCCCAGCCAAACCAGTCGTCCCGGATCGGGATACGAAAGTGGACGCAGCAAGACACCATTGACTACTGAAAACATCGCAGTAGTCACGCCTATGCCCAGGGCAAGTACAAGTAGCGCAACAAGAGTGAAGGCAGGCGTAAGGCGGAGGCTGCGAACGGAATACCGAAGATCATGGCCGAAGTCAGCCATGGAAGGCTTAGACGCCTAGGCGGCAGAATTAGTTCCCAATCACTTCTGGTATGGAATCACGAATGGACCTCTGGCAGCCTCTCTCGTCTGAAATCGTAAATTGCGACGATCCAGATACGAAGCTGCTCCCGTGACAGTAGCTGAAGGATCGGAGAGAGCAACATACCCATCGGGACGCACCAAATAAAGGGCGTTTTGTTGCAAGCCGCTGCGGCCCATTTTGGGACTCCATGGGAAGACGTGCAGTGGAAGATTTCGCTGGGCGCAGAACGTTTCCAGCTCAGATGTCGACTGACCATACAGATGGGCTTGCCAGTCGAGCGAAGTCAGCGGCTCGAAATTGTCATGTTCGATTCCGTTAATCGTTACCTTCACCCAGGGCAGTCGGTCGCCGCCATGAACTGATCCGGCGCGGCCTTCGCTCAGGCTGCTTCCGCGATAATTCACCACTGTTTGTGAAACCGTGCGGAACAGGTAGCGTCGAGCTTGTTTGAATTTGAAGAGCAGTGGGAATAGCAAAGGGACCATGTCGAGTCGAATCAGCCGTGCGGTCAGGGTTGGACTCGTGACGGCAGTAAACGCCTGGTCGGTGGTCGCAACCAATCGTCGCGCAAACGCGATTCGTTCTGGTTCATAACTGTCGAGAAGTGAAGCTTCAGCTCTGCCTTGCAACACGGCCGCAAGTTTCCAGGCGAGATTCACAGCGTCGCCGATTCCGGTATTCATGCCTTGTCCGCCGACCGGACTATGAATGTGCGCGGCGTCACCGAGTAAAAACGCGTGTCCATGGCGAAAGCGTTCGGCTACGCGATGATGCACGCGGTAAGTCGAAAACCAGTTCACGCGCTCGACGTTGACCCGCATGGACTCAATGACAGTCTTACCGACGTCTTCCCAGTCGAGTTGGTCGCGTCCTTGTGCGGCTTCGTCGCGCACGGTGCCGACGAGTCGCACTCTTCCTTCGCCTCTCAGTGGAAACACGGCAAGGAAGTCGGCTCGATCGAGCGCGACGTGGAGATCGCCGTTCATCGCCGGACCGCTGCCTTGCACGTCGGCGACGTAGAACAGATGTGTGTAGATTCCGCCGGGAAATCCAATGTTCAATGCCTGGCGGACAGTGGAGTGCGCGCCGTCGCATCCGGCGATGTAGGCAATTTCAGAGGCTTCCGTCGCTCCATTAGGAAGATTGATGCGCGCCAGCACGCGATCGGCGGTTTCTTCGAAACTTACAAGCTCTGTGTCGCGTTCGACACT
Source organism: Terriglobales bacterium (assembly GCA_035764005.1). Lineage (NCBI taxonomy): Bacteria > Pseudomonadati > Acidobacteriota > Terriglobia > Terriglobales > Terriglobales bacterium. The sequence continues at coordinate 49,834 of DASTZZ010000025.1, read as the reverse complement.
GACGCCAAGCTGAGCGAGGCGCTCGATGAGCAATTTCTCGTGCTCATCCTGTGGGAAGACCAGCGCGTAGGGAAATGGACTTATGCCCTCGCCCAACTCGCCGAACACAGCGCGAGCAGACTTTTTGCTATGCACCCAGAGATTTGCAGCGATCACCCTGCGTCCGCGCTCCACGACGGCATCGGCGAGGCCGATCTGCTGGTAGAACTCCAGAGTTCGAGCTTGGACAGCAAGAGCACGCGACGTGGTCCCCGGTTCCGAAGCCTTGTCGATGATTCGCACGCGTACGCCCAGCCGCGTGAGCCATAACGCTAAGACAAGACCTGTCGGCCCGGCGCCGACGATCAGAACATCACTAACGGTTGAAGGCATTAGGCGACTTTGCTGAACAGGTACTGGTGAACATTAGTCCTGCGGAGGCGACGCGCAGCAGTTGGACAAGACGAACACCCATATGGCCGCACCTTTGTGCTTGAACGGTAGAATTGCCGCAACAACAGTATCAGCTTCCCAAAAGAGTCTGCCTGCTGCGTAAATCACTGCGAGCATCGGGAAACCGTTGATCGGTGAGGCACCCCGGCATTTAGGCTCGAATTAATGATGCGGATACCAAGGCTCCGGTGGCAGGTTCTTTGGTTCGGTTTTGCTCCGAAAATCAAGTTTCGAGCTGGGAATGCTCACATCGTGCTCGAGGATCATTTCCATGCGCGTGCCGGTCATAAGGTGAATGTCGTCTCCACGCTTGAACATCGCGATACCAATGCCAAATGCGGCGCCGATCGCCGCTCCCTGCCAGGCGCCTCTGCCTCCTCCTGCTAAAGCTCCTATGCCGGCCGAGGTGCCGACCGAGGTGAGGATGGTCTTAGCGTCTTTGTCGATCTGATCGACAGGCTGAAGCGTGCCTGAGCGTTTCGTTTCGTACTCGCTTCCGGCAAGACTGACGAGTCTTCCCGAGACAGGAACAACATAGTTGTTGGGCAGGATGACTCGATCGAAATGGAATTGCAGGTTAGCGCGGCCCTTGATCCTTCCGGGACGCCCAGTTTTGATCACTGAGCCCTGCACACGGCTGCCGACGGGAACAACCAACCGGTTCTGCTCGATCACGTCGGAGACAGTCTCAAGATAGAGACTCGATTCATTAGTTGCCGAAATCGTGTTCAGCGAAGTCGTGGTCGCCAGCAGCACCTTTGTGCCGGCGGGAATGGTAATCATCGTCAACTCGCCCGTTTGTGGCGAAGCTGGTTGGGCGGGCGGTGCGGATTGGGCGCCTATGCAGATCGTGGACAACAACGTTAGCGCGAGGACTCCGGCTCGGCTGAGTTCTTTCATGGCTCTCTCCTGTACTGCGCACGAGTGTAGAGAGCCGACCAGTCGAGCGGGACGGCGATTGTGACACTATCGCGAATGTCACAACCCCTGTAGGAGAAGTGAGTGCCGCACCGAGTGCCGCACCCTGTGCGGCACGTTTGGAAGTAGCCCGGAGTGAAACTCCGGGTAAGCAACACCGCCAGACAGAGTCCCGCGTTGTTTGCGGGACGATTGGCTTTTGCGCGGCGGAAGAGAAACACAGTCGTCCCGCAAAAGAACGCGGGACTCAGTGGCCGTTGTAGGCGTACCCGGCGTTGCGACGCCAGGCTATTCCCAGGCGTGCCGCAAACAACGCGGCACTCAGGCGAGATCGTTGACGATGCCGCACTACGACAGAGGCTTGCGAATGAACTCTTCGTATTGTTGGAGTTCCAACAAACAAGACGACGCCAAAACGGGAAACGGGAGAGCGTTGCAGCTCTTTGGCAGCTTGGTCGCGGTCAGTGTATCGCACACGATGGCTGTAACCTGCGGAAGAGCTTTCTGCCAGCCGTTGAGTCGCGCGTCGCGGACGATGAGAGCATCGGCGTCGAATCCGGCGGCGATCAGCATCGTCTGGGCTCGCTTCAGAAAATCGGGCCAACTCGAGACAACGGCGATGAGTACGTCTTGTCGCGCCGGAAGCCATGAACCCAGAGAGTCTGTAACAGAACGCACGCGCAGCGGAAGGAGATCGGTTCCGGCGGGCAATCTTTTCCGCACGGTCTCAACCTTGCTTGGAAGGGCGACTGGAATACAGGCGTGAAGGGCATCCGCGTCGTCGCAGGCGCTTAGATCAGCGACTTTGACGGGAAACGTTACTGACGCTCGCATCTCGGCGGCGACGATTTCTCGCAGTTCGGCATCGGGCTCAATCAGCAGAAAATGGTCGGGCGGTTGCAACTCGAGCCAATGGCGCAGCCGCGCCTGAACTGCACTCAGCGGAACCTGCAATTCTCTGGCGGAACGAAACAGTTCTGCGATCAAGTGATCGAGAGACAGCTCTGCTGACAGGGCTCCATTCGCTTTGCTCCGAATGTAGACACCGCTGCCGCGACGCAGTTCCAACCACCCGGCTTGTTCGAGGTCTCGATACGCAGCGCTGACCGTGTTTGCGTGAACACGGAATCGACGCGCAAGCTCACGCGTGCTGGGAAGACGACTGCCCGGTTTCAGATCGTCGCTAACGATGCCAAGCACAATCTGCGTTCCAAGCTGTTCACGAATGGGAATATCGCTGGTGTGCGAAATCCAGAGGCGCATTGCTTAAGTATGCACCTGTTCTCTTTTCGTCCTGCCGCAGGCGTCGATTATGTGAACTGTGAGCTTGAGTCAATAGCTAGCCGGCACTCACTATGAACATTTCAGCCAAGGAACATCAACGCCTGCAGCCCAGCAAACGCAATCGCGATTAGGACAGCAAGGTAGAACGGAATTGTTCGTAGTCGCAGCTCGCGTTGGTTGGAAGTCAATACCAGAATTGAGGAATAAATTGCGGCAGCAGAGCAGGCGGAGCTAAATGCGAGCACCGATGGCTTTGCCGCTCCGCAAGGACCCATGCCAGCGAATCCAAAACCAGCAATGCCGATCAAGAATGCCGAGACAATCAACAGCGTGGCGTAAATCCAATGAATCTTCGGATCATTCGATCGGCTAAGAAAACCGTTCTCGCGCATGCCGCTTCTCGGAATATGAGTGTCGCCCAGTTTACGGTAATTTTGTACCGCGCTTCCATCCACCATCGTTGCGAGGGCTGTGCAATGCTCAGGGCCGATCACGCTATCGGGACACAGCACGCCAGGAACGCGCTCATTTGCGGATTGTGCATGCCAAGCTTCCGCCACTATTTGCCACGGTCGCTTTGTGGCCAGCCAACTGATCCGTGTTAGGCAACAATTTCCGCTATGTCAGGGGCACGACTTCCACGAGTAATCGCAACGACCAGAAGACCGGTTAGCAATTGGACCGTGGCGACATCCTGATCGGAAAATGCGTTCTTCTGACCGGAGAATATTTCGAGCACGCCGAGCACGCTGTTGAGATGAGAAACCGGCGCGGCCAACACCGACTGCGTTCCTAACTCGCGGCAGCGTGTGCGATCCACATAGGGATCGTGCTCCGATGAATCGCAGCGCCAGCTCATTGCAGTACGAGCGCAAAGGCCGGAGATGCCGCGGTTCAGGTCGATCTCAACTCCGAGATCGGGAACCGATGCTCCGGCATGGGCATGACAAACGAGCTTTCCTCGACGCGCAAGCGCGAGCGCGGCGCCGTCGGCGCGAGTAGCTGTGCAGGCACGCTCCAATACCCAGCGCATGGCGGGCTGAAGCTGCGGCAGTGCTTGCGGCAGAGTGCGGCACGTCAGGCCGGTCATCGCCGGCTCTGCACATAGTAAGGTTGAACTTTCGGAGACAAACTCTGATGGTTTGTTCTTCTCCAGGATGTTCTCGACCACCCGATTGATGACAGCGTCATCAATCAATCGAGCACGATCCTGTTCGCGAATCGCTCCGCCGAGCACTCGCGACAGGCTCAGCAGCGCCGTGCTGCTGCACGCCAGGCATTTGGTTGTGTTGTTGTAGCTGATAAGTTCACAGCTCACGCAAAATACGGTGTTCTGTAATTGCAGGAAGGTAACATCTGCGGCCCTGAATTTTGACATCCCGAAGTGCGCGCCCCGATCCCGACGAAGTAGGAACTGATTTGTCGAAGATAAATTTCGCGCGCTCACTGTGCGAGTGACAGCAATGGTACATTTGCGCTGCGCGTTGTCCCGCGATGACGACGCCGACTGCGTCGTCAGGTCATTAGAATTTCCGCTCGCTCTTTCTGCTCTGTCATGCTGAGTCCGCCTCAGCGGACGAAGGATCTCCTGCGATGCTTATAGCGAAGACGGATTCCGCGAGGCTCCTCGGCAATCGCTGTCGACTTTATGGTGGAAGAGCCATGCCGACGACAGCTAAGTGCGAAACATCGCCGGAGATCCTTCGCGCAAAAGGACGCGCTCAGAATGACAGGCCTATAAGGAAGTAGTCAGAATATGATGAATAATTCAAGCAATGTCGCTTCAAGCCTCACAACTCCGGCAGGAAATTACTCAACGAGCCGTGGAGTATGCGCAGGCAAATCGGATTTACTTCCGCCGTAGCCACTTCGATTTCGGGAGCGTTGTCTTTGATCCTGATCTCGAACGCCAGACTCACGGCAATTTCCATCCTGCAAGCTATCGTGCGATTCTTCGGCGATCGATTTGGCGCAAGCGTTTGGGCAAAGTTTTAACCGTTCCCGACAAGCTGCGGAACCTCGAAGACGATCGGCGCCTTTGCGAACTCGATTCATGCTGCAGCTCGGACGCGCTGCTGATGAATGTCTTCTGCCATCCGCGCGTGCGCAGCTCTTATCGGGTGCTCAGCTTGCTTGGGCTCGACGGACCTGCAGTCCCAATCTTCGGATGGCGCGCTCGTGTTCCTCTCGCGAACGAAAAGTTCGACAGAACAGAAGTGGACATGAAGCTCGGTTCCCTTCTCGTCGAGTCCAAGCTGACGGAATCATCATTCGAGAACTGCGATTTCAAACGCATGCACGAGTACTTGGATTTTCGCGACGTCTTCCACCTGAATCAGCTCCCTCGCTCGCGGAAGCAATACCGCTGCTACCAGTTGCTGCGCAACGTGCTCGCCGCAAACACGCACAGCGCAAGCTTTTGCCTCATCACCGACGCGCGTCGCACTGATCTGATTCAGGATTGGTTTGAAGTGCTCGGCGCAATCTCAACATCGCAACTGCGCACACGCTGCAAGCTGCTCACCTGGCAGGAACTGGCCGAAACGTTGCCGGCTTCTCTGCAACGTTTCCTCGCGCTCAAGTATGGAATCGGCACTGCGGTTGATGTGGCCGCAAGCTCTGTGGGATATTGACCGGCGGAGCCCTTTGCTGATGTCGAACTCCTCCGTCGCCGTCCGCTTCGAGTACGCCAGTGAGCGCAAGATTCGCGAGCGCAACAAACTGCATTACCGCTTCGCGCATTGGCCTATCTGGATCGCCGTTTTCTATCTCGCTCCCGGCCCGTTTACTTTCGATCTCTTCGCGCACGGACTGCATCCGTATATGGCTGCATCGCTCGGCGTTGTGATGATCGGAACTGGTATTGCAGCACTGTGCGGTCAGCTTCCCGGAGTGGAACCCAAGCCGTACATCATCCGCTTTACCGAGGACCGTCCTAATCCTCTTTATCGACGCATCTGCTACACGCTTGCGTGGAGCGAGTTGGTCACCTACGCCGTGCTGAATATCAGCGGACTCATCGGCGCGATCATCACGGGACACTGGCGATTGCAGCAGATCTACTCGCATTTCTACTTTCCTCTGGCCGCAACCTTTTGGATTCTCGGAGCTCTCGGTCTGCTTCCACGCGTAAAGCGCTCCACTGTCGGAGAAGGACACGAGCGCCGATACTTCTACGGCACCGTGTGGGCGTGTGTCGTCGCGCAGCCCATTTTGGGATTGCTGTGGTGGTGGCTGCCGCGAGGCCGAGCGTTCGACATGCTTCGTCTCTGCGGATTTGTCGGCGTGCTCGCGTTTATGGGTGCGCTGGCAGTGAGAGGCTATCTGCCACGCACGCGTCCGATCCTCCCCGGCGAACTCGCCGTCTCGGACTGATCCTCCGCGTGCTCTATTTTGCTATCGCCATCGGAATTGCAGTGCTGCTGGTGGTCTGCGGCATCGTCTATCAGACGCTCGGCTTGCGATCTGACCAGCGCCGCTTCCCTGCTCCGGGCCGGCTGATCGACGTCGGCGGGCATCGGCTTCATCTTTACGAAATCGGCTCCGGGCCATCTGTCATTCTCGAATCGGGAATTTCGGCTTCGTCGCTCAACTGGCGCAGAGTGCAAAACGAGGCCGCTCGATTCGCGCGTGTCTGCAGCTACGATCGCTCTGGCCTGGGCTGGAGCGATTTGTGCAATCAGCCATGCGCACCAACAGCTTTGGCGCGCCAGCTTCATGCTTTACTTCAGGCTGCTCATATTCCTGCGCCTTACATCCTGGTCGGACACTCGTTCGGTGGGCTGATTGTGCGTGCATTCGCGTCAGAGTTCGGCAATGAGACTGCCGGGCTGGTGCTGGTCGATCCTCTTGATCCAGCCGAATGGACTCCCATCACCGAACAGCAGCAACGAATGATTGCGCACGGTATTCGGCTGGCACGCCGGGGAGCGCTGGCAGCGCGGCTGGGCGTGGTTCGCGTTTGCCTGAACCTGCTTCTCGCCGGCAACCGTCTGCTGCCGAGGGCTGCAGCGAAAGCATGGAGCGGGCGGGCCGCTGAGGTCACCGATCGCATTGGCGGGCAGGTGCGCAAAATGCCGGAAGAGACTTGGCCTCTGGTCGCCTGCCACTGGAAGCAGTCCAAGAGCTTCGAAGGCATGGCGCGGCATTTCGAGTGCCTGGCGCAGAGCATCGTTGAATCTTCCGACTTTCCCGTTTTGGGCTTGCCAGTCACAATGCTCGTCGGTGCGCAGAATGAGCATCCGACTGATCAGGACGCATACGCTCGACGAATTTCAACCAGGACCAAAATAGTGATGGCAGAAAAAAGCGGGCATTGGATCCAGCTCGACGAACCCGAGTTGGTGGTGGATGCAATTCGGGAAATGGTGGAAGCCATGCAACAACAGAACCGGCGCCGGTAGGGGTGGGCCGGAGATGGCGAATGGCCAGCTCCGGACTTGTGACATCCTCGGCATTCGGAAACGAGCGCAGCCGCAACAGAAGCGGCTGCCCCCCCCGGCTACCGCCCGCGGTTCCGTTAAAATCGGCGCTTCTGGGCTTCGAGGAAGCTGTGCGATGTTTCGCGCAGGCGGCGTGACAGTAGCACAGCGAGCGACTGATAGAACCTGGCTCCTACGTGCGGGAACATGCGGAAGATGCGATGCAGCTCGGCGCAGTCGATCGCGTCCACTTCGACTTCGGTTTCTGCGATCACCGTGGCACTGCATAGGCAGTTTTCAAGGAACGCGATCTCGCCGCAAATCTGCCCCGGCCCAATCTTAGTCAGTAGAACTCCATTGGCTTCGATGCGGGCGCTTCCGCTGCGCAACAGGAAGAGCGTTCCGCCTGGAGAATCCTGATGAATGAGCACGTCCCCCGCGTTGAACTTCATCTGGCGAGCACCAGCCTTGATTAGTACCCAGTCATTTGCGGTGACCAGATTCAGCGGATTCGGCGAGCTTGTCTTTTCCTGCGCTGCGAGAGCCATGAGTGCAGACTATCGGCCGCTCTCTGAGCGGTCAATGTACGGTGGTAACGTCGAGACCACCAAAAGTCGTATCTGGAGTCGGATTTCTGCCGAGGTTCTCGCATTGAGTGTCTTTCACTCAAGTTTCACAACTAGCTTCTTGACAACTCAGAACAGCCTATCTACAATTAGCACTCGTAAGGCGTAAGTGCTAACAGCCACTCGCGCCCGCTGTCCTGACGGCCTGCTTCCCCGGTTGTCGCTCACGGATAGCGATCAAAGTTTGCTCGTATTTTCAACAGCTTGGAAACACAACTTCAAATTTTAGACAACTCACAAGGAGTCGATTAGGACATGGCAAAGCTAACTCCATTGCATGACCGCATTCTGGTTCGCCGCGTTGAAGAGGGCGAAACCGTTCGTGGCGGCATCATCATTCCCGACACTGCGAAGGAGAAGCCGCAGGAGGGTGAAGTGATTGCCGTTGGTGCTGGCAAGAAGAACGACAAGGGCGAGAGACAGCCTGTAGACGTGAAAGAAGGCGATCGCATTCTCTTCGGCAAGTACGCAGGTAACGAGATCAAGATCGACGGCGAAGAGCTGCTGATCATCCGCGAAGAAGAAGTGCTCGGAATCCTCTCCGGCGCCGCGAAGTCGGTAAGGAAAGCAAGTTAACAGAAGCTCCTAAGCTGCTTAGCTGCTGAGCTTCTAAGCCAACAGCCAAAGGCAGCGATGGACCTTCGGTTTTTGAAAGCTTAGGAGCTGAGAAGCTTAGCAGCTTAGAAGCTCCACGAGACGTTTCGCCGGCACTACGCCGGCTCAGACATGATCGGCCGCAGTAAGCGGTTAAGGAGATAGAAAAATGGCAAAGCAGATCGTACACGGCGAGGAGTCGCGTCAGGCGATTCTCCGCGGCGTCAACGTACTGGCTGACGCAGTGAAGGTGACGCTCGGTCCGAAGGGCCGCAACGTCGTTATTGAGAAGAAGTTCGGTTCGCCGACCATCACCAAGGATGGCGTGACCGTAGCAAAGGAAATCGAGCTGAAGGATGCGCTCGAAAACATGGGCGCGCAGATGGTGCGCGAGGTCGCTTCGAAGACCTCCGACGTTGCCGGTGACGGCACCACCACCGCGACCGTGCTGGCACAGTCGATCTTCCGCGAAGGCGTGAAGACCGTCGCAGCCGGAGCGAATCCGATGGCTCTGAAGCGCGGCATCGAGAAGGCTGTCCAGGCCGTTGTCGGTACCGTCGATGAGGAAGGCAACCGCAAGGGCGGCGCTCTCAGCGGATTCTCCAAGCCCGTTTCGGGAGAGATGATCGCGCAGGTCGGCACCATCTCGGCCAACAACGACGAGACCATCGGCAAAATCATCGCCGAGGCCATGAAGAAAGTCGGCAAGGATGGCGTGATCACGGTGGAAGAGTCGAAGACGATGGAGACGCAGCTCGAGGTCGTCGAAGGTATGCAGTTCGACCGCGGCTATCTCTCTCCGTACTTCGTCACCGATCCAGAGCGCATGGAAGCCGTCCTGGAGAATCCCTACATCCTGATCTACGAGAAGAAGATCAGCTCGATGAAGGACCTGCTCCCGCTGCTCGAGCAGATCGCGAAGAGCGGCACACCGCTTGTGATCGTCGCTGAAGACGTGGAAGGCGAAGCGCTGGCCACTCTCGTGGTCAACAAGCTGCGCGGCACGCTGAACGTCGCCGCCGTGAAGGCTCCTGGATTCGGCGATCGCCGCAAGGCCATGCTGCAGGACATCGCCATCCTCACCGGTGGCAAGGCCATCACCGAAGATCTCGGCATTAAGCTCGAGAACGTCCAGGTGAACGACCTTGGCCGCGCAAAGCGCGTCACCATCGACAAGGACAACACCACCATCATCGAAGGCAAGGGACAGACCAAGGAGATCGAGGGCCGCGTGAAAGAGATTCGCGCCCAGATCGAAAAGACCACCAGCGACTACGATCGCGAGAAGCTCCAGGAGCGCCTGGCGAAGCTCGTGGGCGGCGTTGCGGTGATCAAGGTCGGTGCTGCGACCGAGACCGAGATGAAGGAAAAGAAAGCTCGCGTCGAAGACGCAATGCACGCAACCCGCGCGGCTGTCGAAGAGGGCATCGTCCCTGGCGGCGGCGTAGCCCTTGTGCGCTGCATCGCGGCTGTGGAAGCTCTGCAGAAGACGCTTACCGGCGACGAAGCCATCGGCGCGTCGATCGTGAAGCGCGCTCTTGAAGAGCCTCTGCGTCAGATCGTCGGCAACGCCGGCGAAGAAGGCGCGGTCGTGATCGGCAAGATCCGTGACTCCAAGGACAACAACTTCGGATACAACGCCCAGACCGGAGCATTCGAAGACCTGGTTAAGGCGGGCGTAATCGATCCGACGAAAGTCACCCGCACTGCCCTGCAGAACGCCGGCTCCATCGCCGGCCTAATGCTGACCACCGAAGCCCTGGTCAGTGAGCTTCCGGAAGAGAAGAAGGAAGCTCCAATGCCCGGCGGCCACGGCGGCATGGGCGGAATGTACTAGAAGCAGCTTCTGAGCTGCTAAGCTCAAGGCAAAATCAAGCCCCGCGGAAATGCGGGGCTTTTATTTTGCTTATTAGCGAGATCGCTGATCGGCAGCTTCAATTCGATGAGAGTTGATGGATTTCTTTGGATTCCCGAATCGGGCTTCGCCCGCGGCTAGAGCAATTTCACAATTGCTGTGACTGAGTCGGTGATTCCTGAAATCAGTCAGTACCGTCCGCGGTAGCGGATGGGTTCATCTGATCTCGAAGAAAGCACCCATTCCCTACCGCGAACGGTACTGACCTAACGCAACTCGGATACAGCAACGTGAAATTGCTCTAATCAACCCTTCTTCAGTTCGACAAGTACCTGTCTTGCGACTTCGCGGAGGGTTTCAAAAACGCCGTTGCCTTGGAAGGCGACGGCTTCAAAGACTGGTTCGTTCTTCTTTAGCAGCTCTTTTTTCAGTTGATCTACCGGAAGAACGTTGGGCAGATCGCGTTTGTTGAGCTGGAGAACGTAGGGAATTTTGGTGAAGTCGTAGCCGTGCTCTTTGAGGTTGTCCTGCAGATTGTCGAGCGCTTCGATGTTGGCGTCCATGCGCTCGGGCTGTGAATCCGCTACGAAGACCACACCATCAACGCCGCGAAGAATGAGCTTGCGGCTGGCGTCATAGAACACCTGTCCGGGTACGGTGTAGAGATGGAATCGCGTCTTGAAGCCGCGAACTGTGCCGAGGTCCAGCGGCAGAAAATCGAAGAAGAGGGTTCGATCGGTCTCGGTGGCCAGCGAGATCATCTTGCCCTTCTGCTTTTCATTGGTCTTATTGAAAATATGCTGAAGGTTGGTAGTCTTGCCGCCTAGACCGGCCCCGTAATAGACGATTTTGCAGTTGATTTCGCGAGCTGCGAAATTGATAAAGCTCAATTAGCCGTCCTCACAGGTGAGCCGCACGCTGGCAGCAATGAAACTTTGGAAGAAGAATTGCCTGACCTAAGTTCTTATAACATATCGGCAAACGTAACATTCAGATGAGGCGCGCAGCGAGGGTTCCGCTGGTAACTACTTGGGGTCACTTCCGCCCGGGAGGCAGTGGATAATAGCCCGCTTTCGCCGTTACGCGCAGTCCAGGACGATCAATTCGGACCTCAATGTCGCGGTAGTTGTCCGCGAGCGTAGCCTGCGTGTAATAGCCGAGCGTGTACTGATTGCGCGCGACGACGGTCACCGACGCATAAGCCTGCTCGATTGCCTGGCGAGTAATTTCGCTGAAAACCTCGCCTCCAGTAGCGCTGGCATATTTCGGCAGGATGTTCGAATTTCCCGTTCCGGGAAGATTGATCTGTTCCAGCTTGCGCACAAGTGGAACTCCGGCGGTGCCAACGCCAATGCCGTACACGCTGACTTTGTTCGTAAGCAACACTTTCAGAACGTCTGCGTAAGAGGCGTCGCTGCCGACCTCACGGCCTTCCCCAATGACCATGATGATCCGCCTCCGGCCGGGCGGGACTTTGGACAAATCTAACGCTGCTTCCAGCACAGCATCATTGAGGACGTGGCGCTCGCGTGGGATGATCGGCGTCTGGGGAACGCTGGGGTCCATCGGATGTCCATTCACAGTCGGACCCGCCCCAAACGGGCCGCCGCTGACCGGCACTCCGCTGTAGGTGCCATGCTTATCCTGGGCCACGCGGTTCAAGGCATCCCCCAAGCGACCTCCGGCGGCATTAAATCCAGACTCCCGAGTCACGGAGTTTCCGTAGGTGTACACCGCAACTTCATCATACGGACTAAATGCTGCCTGAAGCGCTTGCAGTCCGGCTTGCACTTTGCGCAACTCAGTCGCGGGCATGCTCACATCGATGAGGACCGCCGCTGAGATCGCCAGCGGATCGCTCGTGAAAAAGCTCAGCTTCTGGCGCACTCCGTCTTCGTAGACAGTGAAATCCCTGGGCAGCAGGCCTTCAACCATTCGACCTGAATCGTCCTTTACCGTGACCGGAATCTCAATAAAGTTAACGTTGACGCCAAGGGTATAGAGCCGCTGCGTATCAGGTGTCTCGGGGTTCCGGACTTCTTGTGGAGTTGAAACCGGAGCCTTACTGGTTTCCGGCGTCGCTGGCGCCGGAGTGGAAGCAGGTTCCGCTGTTTTGTTTTCCGTCGGCTGGGCCGTAGGCGCGGGTGGAGGCGTGTCGTGCGAGCTCGACTCCGTTGCCGGTACCGGAGGCAGCGTCTGCTGGGGCTGTGGGGCGTCGGGCAAATTCTGTTTCTGTGATTGCGCCGGAAGCCACGTGCAGAGAAGCACGATGGTCGTTATCAGTGCGGTAAACCGTCCCACTCGCATCAATTCGTCCTCCGCGCAGAAGCAGATACCGCGACTATGCGTCCCATTGGTGTGTCTGAACGTACGAAGCTATAGAATTGTGTAAAGCTTAGCAAAAAGCCGGGCCTCAACTATGAAGTTTTGTCACGCTGTTCCCAGTGCGTCCAGCCGCTGGATACGCTTTGTGCTGCTCTTCTCTGCTTTGATGATGTTGTGGGTGCCTGCGTTCCCACAAACTCAAGATCTGCCTCCGCCCAAGAATCCCGACACTGGCCCCCAGACCAACAGCGACGAGGGCAGCTCGCCGGTGATTCGCAATCGTACCCAGCCAAGCGACGATAACCCTATGCAGACGCTGAAGGTTAACGTCGATGTCGTGAATCTTCTCTTCAACGTGAAGGATAAAAAGGGACAGCTATTGCCGAATCTGGCAAAAGATGAATTTCAGGTAAGCGAAGACGGCAAACCGCAAACAATTAAATACTTCAAAGCGGAATCTAATCTTCCGCTGACCATCGGCATCCTGCTCGACACCTCAGCCAGCCAGGAGCGCGTGCTGCCGATTGAGAAAGAAGTTGGGGCGCAGTTCCTGCAACGAATGCTGCGGAAGCAAGACGAAGCCTTCCTCATCAGCTTCGACGTAAATGTAGATCTCCTGCAGGACTACACCAACAACGGTCGCGATATTCGCAAGGGCATGGACGCCGCCAAAATCAATGCCGGCGGCGCAGTAGGCGGAATCCCCGGAATTGGCCAAGGCCCAGTAGACATTCCACCCAAAGGCACTCTTCTTTATGACGCGGTCTATCTCGCCGCACACGACAAGCTGCGCAGCGAAGTAGGCCGCAAGGCTTTGGTTCTGCTAACCGACGGGGAAGACCAAGGCAGCCAGTTAAAGCTGCAGGACGCCCTTGAAGCGGCGCAGAAGTCGGACGTGATCGTCTACGTGCTGCTGATCAGCGACAGTGGCGTTGCCATGGGCACCGGCTCCGGTCTGATGAGGAAGCTCTCCGAGGAAACCGGCGGGCGAGTAATCCACGTCGGGAACAATCAGGACAAATTGCAGAAGGCCTTTGATCAGATCTCGGAAGAGCTGCGCAGCCAATACAGCATCGGCTACACACCGACCAACGACAAACACGACGGCACTTACCGGAAGGTAGAGATCAAGACGAAAGACGGCTACAAGGTGCAGGCACGGAAGGGATACTACGCGGCGGCGAGCTGAACGGCGTTGGCCGTAACAGCGCCCGACTTGGGAGGCAATCCAAACCTCTTCCTGGTGCGTTTGGGAACAGCGTAATTAACAGCGTAAAATCGCAATCCGCCCATTCGAAGAACGGATCATCTTGCACAAATGCACACACATCAATCGATTAGCTCGTTTCACTACACCTTCAGCCATCGCGAGAAAATAAATAACAGCGTAATATCAGCGTAATTCAGAGTCGGCCACATCCGTTCGCTCACCAGACAGGCTCCAAAAAGGGACTTACCCCACCGCGTTTGATGCTCCGCAGAAACATAGGGACTCGGGAAATATCGCTATGCTGGGGCCACCGCCGGACGTATAGCTCCAAAGCTGATCCGGATCATTCATATCGAAGCGCAACCAGCGGATCAAGTCTCATTGCCCGGCGTGCCGGGAAGTAGGCCGCAGCCAGCGCCACGAGCGAGAGCAGAACAGCCACCGCAATAAAGGTCATTCCATCAGTAGCGGTGACGCCGTATAGCAAACTCGCCATCAGCCTCGTCGCCAAAAACGCGCCCATCAAACCAAGGCCAACTCCCATCAAAGCGATTCGGGCCCCATGCCCCAAGATCAGGGATTGAATTTTGCCGCGACTCGCTCCTAAGGCCATACGTACGCCGATCTCCGAAGTTCGTTGCGCGACCGAGTACGAAATCACTCCATATACTCCAACTGCGCCAAGCACGATCGCCAATCCGGCAAAAATTGCGAACAGCAACATGATCGAACGCGGTGCAGAAACGGATTTATCCACCACAGCGCGCAAGGTTTGAACCTCGGTTACCGGAACTTCAGGATTAAGCTCTCTCACCGCCTCGCGCAGCGCGCCGGAGATGCTCGCAGCATCGTTCGAGCTCCGCATCACTACGGTCATCTCCGTCGCAGGACGCCGGTCAATCAGCACGGCATGCGCGCTGTACGGTTCATAGATTGCTCCTGCGATCCAGTCAGGCAGAGTCTGAGCCATGCTGTCCTCGCGCACATCCGGCACCACGCCTACGATTCTGCGCCAATGGTTGTCGCGCGGATCTTGAGGCTCCCACGCAGCCCTTACATGTTTTCCCACGGGATCTTCTCCCGGCCAATACTTGCGCGCGGTTGAGGCGGTAATCAGCGCCACCGGCTCGGCCTTCGGCGCAGAATCCGACGGCGTGAACCCTCTGCCTTCAAGCAGGGGAATCTGCATCACCGAGAGATACTCAGGCGTAATCACGCTGTCGAAGATCAGAGGTTCGGGTTGATTGCCGGTATCCTGCGGATAGCCTTCGAACCGAGCCGCAATGAACGCCACACGACCATTCAGCGGAAGCGCATTCACCAGCGCGGCTCCGTGCACTCCGGGCAGCGCTCGCACTCGATCAAGCAATGCGCTATAGAACGACTGGCAGCGGCTGAAGTCAGCGCAAAAAGCCTGATTCGGTGTGAGTCGGGCGCTCAGAATTGACTCGCTGCGAAATCCGGGATCGACGTGGACAAGCTGCCACAAGCTTTTCACCAGCAGCCCGGCCGCAGTTACCAACACGACTGCCAGTGCAATTTCGGAAACGACCAGACCACTGCGTAAACGCTGGCTGCCGCCCACAGTATTCTTCGATCCCGTTTTGAGCGACTCGGTCAGATCAACTTTGGATAGCTGCAGCGCCGGCGCGAGTCCGAAAATAAAACCCGTGCAGATTCCGACTGCGGTCGTAAACAACAGTACTAGCGGATCAATAGATATCGTCGGCAATCGCGGAATACTCTCCGCCGGCAGTTCCGATTTGAGCCACGCGACGCCCACCCACGCGAGCGCCAGTCCGATTGCCGCGCCGGCAATTCCCAGCAGGACGCTCTCCGCTAACAACTGCCGGCAAATGCGCCATCGTCCCGCGCCGAGCGTTGCCCTAACCGCGATCTCCCGCTTTCTCGATGCAGCGCGCGCCAGCAACAAGTTGGCTACATTCGCGCATGCGATCAGCAGAACCAACGTGATCGCTCCGAGCAGGATCAGCAGCTTCGGTTGAACGTCACCCACAATCTGCTGCTGGAGTGAGATCACGCGCGCTGGCTGCCATGTGCTCGAAGGCAGCTTTCCCGGAAACAGCGCGAACAGCCGGCTCTGAAATACCTGAAGCTCCGCCTGTGCCCCCGCAGGCGTCGCTCCGTCTCGCAACCTGCCGATGATAGGAACCCAGTCTCGCTGCCAGTACGTATCGCTGCGAGGGTCGAAGGCGAACGGGATCCAGAGCTGAGTCTTCGGAGACCCAAATTGGAACTCGGCGGGCATCACGCCAACCACTTCGCGGCTTACGCCCGCCAGAGTGATTTGGCGGCCAATGATGCCGGGATCACCGCGGAATTTCTCTTGCCAAAGCGCGGAACTGAGGATGACTTTCGAATCGCGTCCGGGATGGTCCTCGCCACTCTGAAAGACTCTTCCCAATTTCGGATGTACTCCGAGAAGAGAAAAGAACTCGGCCGACACCTCGGTTCCGTAGAGTCTTTGTGGATCGCCCTGCCCTGTGAGGTTGAGTCCTTCACCTTCCAGGTATGCAGCCACATCTACGGTTCGCAGACTCGATCGCATGGCGACAAAGCCACCTTGCGGATACCAATTGTGTGCGCTGAAACTGACGAGTCGTTCCGGTTCGGGAAAGGGCAAGGAGCGGAGAAGAACCGCATTCACCAGGCTGAAGATCGCGCTGTTCGCGCCGATGCCCAACGCCAGCGTAAGCACCGCCACAATCGTGAATCCCGGATTTTTGCGCAGTGCGCGGAAGCCATAGCGCACGTCGGCAAGAAAATCTTCGATCCACATCCAATGCCAGGTCTCGCGTCCGCGTTCCTCGATGAGAGTGGCGTTGCCGAATTCGCGCTGTGCGCTCGCGGCAGCCTCCGCAGGCGACATTCCCGCCTCGATGAGTTCCTGCGTTCTCTCCTCGAGGTGTCCGCGAATCTCGGCCGAGAGATCGTCGCAAAGATCGTTTCGTCTGCGTAGCTGCGTGATCCAGTTCATGACTTTGCCGGAGCCAACACGCGAGTCACGCCTTCGAGCATGCGCTCAAACGCCGAAACCTCATGCGCAAGATGCTTCCGTCCCTTCGCAGTGAGCCTGTAAATGCGAACGCGTCTATTTGTCGATGAAACACCCCACTCCGCAGTGACCAGTTCATTCTTGAGCAATCGCTGCAGCGCCGGATAGAGCGATCCTTCTTCAATCTGCAGCAGATCATCGGAAGCGCGTTTGATGTACTGGCAGAGCGCGTATCCGTGCATCGGCTGCAGCCGCAACGTGCGCAGGATCATCATCTCCAGTGCGCCAGGAAATAGATCACGTGGGTTGTTCGCATTCATGCTCTAGTTTCAAGCCCAGCGGTGGGCGATCCCATTCTACTCAATACCTAGAGCAAACAGGTGTCCATCGTGTACTTAGCCCAATATCAACGATGTACGAGCAGAGACACTTCCCAGGCGATGTTCGCCTATGAACAGCAGTGGCCGGAACCGAACGTTGCCAGGGAGTTGTGATTCGAATTCATGACACGGCAACTGCTTATGTGGATGATCAGAGTTTTGAATGGTTATTTGCCGAATCCGGGCAAAGTCTTTCGCATCGAAACAGTGTTTGTTTTTGTAGCGCTGTACCCGACATGGGACTTAAGCATCTTTGGCTTTGCCCAAACGCGAACGGCGGTAAGGAGAAAGTATGGGCAAGCTAATTGAGTTCTACATTCCTGAAGGCTTTAGCTTCGAAACGAAAGGCGGCGACACTCCGAGAAATTCCCGGGTCATCGAGTTTCCTTCCGGGAAGTCAGATACGTTGCATCAGATCACATGGATATTCCCAGAAGTTGACGCCGATCTGGCTTGATGCAGATCCAATTCATTGCTTCCTGAACTGGGAATTTGTTGCGACTAAGACGATGGGGGTCCGATCTCACAACCTGGCGCCGAAAGCCAGCAGACGGCCATCACAGTCCTTCACTACAAACTCTCGGGAGTGCCAAGGCATGTTGGAGAGTCCTCGAGTGAACTCAACGCATTTGGCTGAATACTCGGCATAAAGCGCGTCTGCATCTTCGACATGCAGGTAGGCGTCGAGCAGTTCGTCCGCGTATTTGTCCGGATTGGCTGTGGGCGCCGGGGCGCAGCGGAAGTGAATCGCATGCTGGTCGCGTGCCACGATGGCGTAAACCGGAGGATCCATCCACGTCCCCAGACATTCGAAGCCAAGCTTGTCGTTGTAGTAAGCAATCGTGCGTGGAATGTTGGTGGTGAAGAACAGAGGTACGATCTGGCGGATCATAGAGGAAGTGTACCCTCGTGCCCCGCCGCATAACGGCGAGGCAACTTAGCAGAATCATCGAGGCGGCCGCTGATCATCGGCCCGCGCACGATCTCGGGACCGGTTTCCGAAGCGCACTGTTTGCGACACAGTAGATTGTCATGTGTTCGCCGCCACCCAGATATTTGGATCAGTACCGAGCTTTAGCGGCGCCGCTACTACCTCGACGCATCCGGCAGCGGCTGCGAAATGCAAAAGAGAGTTCCTTCATTAAAACGACTTTGCTTTTCATCTCCGCCGAGCAATTGAATCAGGAAAGCAGCAGACTCTTCGATCGCACACCGCAGGCTCTTGCCCGGAACGAACCGACGCAGCACATCCTTGCCGACGCGTGCATAAAACGCTGCCGACGGCCGCCTGCAACCTTCTCCCCCTACGAGAGCTTCCAGCACCGTGCCACCAGAAGACATGAGGGCTGATTGTAGCCGTTTGGAGATTGCTTTTTGGCCGATACCCGGGGGCGGAGCCATGGGCGAACCAAGTATCCCAAGCAGTGCGGACGTCCTCTTCATGACCGCCCTTCGGAATCCTCAAGAACTTTTTCCGACAGCCCTGACATCTTCTACTCAGTTGATTTATCCACCGCTGAGCTTCTCTTGCAGCAGGTCGTGCAAACGATTTTGCATTTCGTTCGACAGTTTTCTCCCATGCGCAGTGAGATAGAAGACATCGAGCGCCATCTCCCCTTCGGTGTCGATGAGGGCGATCTCGATGTTGCAGCCAAGCTGCGCCAGGGATTGGGCGATTTGATACAGAAGCCCGGGCCGATCCTGGGCCACAACCTCCAGCACTGTGCTGTGCGTTGACGAGTCGTTTTCCAGAAGCACTTTGGTTTCGATCTGCACCTTCGGCGTGGCCGGACGGAGAAATCCTGTTCTGGACCGGATCAGTTCCTCGAGCGAACGCTCGCCTCGGATGATCCGCGCAATCTTCTCCTTTAGCTGCTCGTGCTCGGAGGCGTTCAGGTCAAGGGCGCGAAAGCGATCTTTGAAATAAAACGAATCAACGGCGATGCCGCTGCTGTTCGAAAAAGCATTGGCCTTCACGATCTCCATTCCCGACGCGGAGAGCGCACCCGCAATCGTGGCGAACAAGCCGGGCTTGTCGCCGCTAAGAATCGTCAAATCGTAGAGATCGCGGTGTGGAAGCAGGCTTAATTCAACACCGTTGTGCTGCAACTTCGAGAACAACTTGAAGTGCTGAGCAATGTGCTCCGAGCTGTAGATTTTCAGGTATCGCTGCGGCAGCCCTTCGAGGAATGGCTCCAATTGCTTTGCCAGTTCTGAAGGAAATGAATAAAACTTGCCGCTGCTCTCAGAATCGAGTGTGCCCTGAACGATGGCATCGTCCACGTGTCGATTGAGGAAATTTGCCGTGGAGGCATAAAGATGCCACAGCGTCTCGGCCTTCCATTCTGTCATTGCCTCTGGGTTCACCGAAGAGATGTCGGCATACGTGAGCAGCGTGAGCATCTTTAGCTGCTCCGGCGTTTCGACTTTAGCCGCGAGCGCGCCGATCACTTTCGAGTCAAAGATGTCGCGCCGCATTGAGGCGGACATCTCCAGATGATTTCGGATCAGGAACAGTACCGTCTGCTGATCCTGCGGTTCGAGTTTGAATCGTAACAGAACTTCCTTCGCAATTCTGAGGCTCCCCTCGACGTGGTTCTCACCTTCGATCCCCTTTCCTACATCGTGCAGTATCAGAGCCAAATACAAGACTTCAGGTTTATCCAACTCCTGCAGAATTTCGCCGAAGCGTTGCGCCCATTCCGATTCAGACTCCCCGAGCCCATGGAGCGTGTCGATCGTAAGGATCGAATGCTCATCGACGGTGTAGCGATGGAAGTAGTCGCGGATTACGAGGGCGTCGATGAGCTTAAGCTCGGGGATGAGCACATCGAGATAGCCGGAGTCGCGCATGGCGCGCAGCGCGCTTCCGGCGAGGCGTCCGACGAGAATGGGATTGAGCTCCAGCCATGCAGATTCCTGTGACGCGCTCGCGAACTGCGACGCCGACGCGCGCAGAAGCCGCTGCGCATCAACGCTGAGCTGCAAAGGCTCGGTAGCCATGCGTTGGAAAATTGCCAGTGCTGTCTTCGCGGAAGGCACATCTTGAAGCTGCAGAATCGCAGCTAAGGGAGGCTCTGTTTTCGCTCCCGGCGCCCTCCGCGGCATACCTCGCAATCGATCACGGAAGGAGACGGGCGTGCGGATGGCATCATCGATCAATTGCAAGCAGGCGCCGTAAATCGTACGCGCGTTGCGAAAATAGTCGCGCATCCATTGCGCCGGTTGGACCGACACCGAAGGAGCGCCGATTCCCTTCTCCGCCGCCGCGTCCTGCGTTTCCCAGCTCAACTGGTTGTCGTCGCGTCCGTTGCGGTAATGCAGGAAGCAGCGCACCGAGATTAGAAAATCAAAAGCGGAATTCAGCTCGGCGCGCAGAGGAAATTGAAATAGCGATTCAGGCGCGGGCCACAATCCGGAAAATCGAAACGACTTCGCCAGAGCCAGCCAGTTTGCGAGGTTGTAGTCGCGCAGACCTCCAGGTCCTTCTTTTACCTGCGGCTCCAGGTGGTAGATGGTATTTGCGTATTTCGCGTGACGCGTCCGCGCCGACTCGCAAACCAGACTCATCAGCGCGGTGCCCGACTTCCGCATCAGGCCAGGCAAGACCTTATTGCGAACTTCGTCGAAGAG
Organism: Terriglobales bacterium; assembly: GCA_035764005.1. NCBI lineage: Bacteria > Pseudomonadati > Acidobacteriota > Terriglobia > Terriglobales > Terriglobales bacterium. The sequence goes on along the minus strand of DASTZZ010000025.1, from coordinate 29,140 downwards.
CTCGCGGTCGCCGATGAGAAAACGCGAATCGAGCAGCGAGACGGTAAACTCGGGATTCTCCGGATCGAGCTTGCCGCACTCGACTACTGTACGCGCCGTAGCGCTGGCGCGAATCTTCAAATCCCACAGATCGAGATAAATCTGGCTGAGCGGATCCTTGTACGCCACTTCATGCTTCGCGTCCCGAAAGAGGAAGAGCAAATCGACATCGGAATGCGGCAACAGCGATCCTCGGCCGTATCCTCCGAGAGCAACAATGGAGACGCAATTCGGAGGAACGATCTCTTTTTCGACAAGCTGGTTATAGCAGGTGAGGACGACGTCATCGACGAGAGCGGTGCGTCCGGAGATAACGGCGACGCCGTTGCCGGAATAATCGAACTCTCTGCGCAGCGCGCCGAGACCGGATTCATACCGCTCACGTACTTCGCCGCTGGAGAGGACCACAGACATGCACTGCGCCTACAGAGCGTTCAGGCCGCGCTCCTCGTTGCGAATGCGAATGGCTTCATCGATACGCGAGAGGAAAATCTTTCCGTCTCCGATGCGTCCGGTCCGCGTGACAGAAATAATGGTCTGTACTGCCCGGTCGACCAGTTCGTCCGACAGCACGAGTTCCAGTTTGATCTTCGGCAAAAGGTCCACAGTATACTCGCGTCCACGATAGATTTCCGTGTGCCCCTTCTGCCGGCCATGGCCGCGCACCTCGATGATGGTCATCCCTTCGACGCCGATCTCGAGCAGCGCTTCTTTCGCCGGCTCCAGCTTCGATGGCTGGATGATCGCCTCTATCTTCGTCATTCCCATGAATGCCTCGTTATGAAATTGCTGCCTCTTTTTCGCCACGGAGCCACGGACGACAAGAAAGCGCTAAAGGCAAATTGAACACGGAGGACACGGAGGAACGAAGGTTCAAGTCTACGTGCTGCAGCTTGCCTGGTCGAACGACGATCTTTCTTTTGCTCTGAAAAATTTGCGCCTCTTTCGTTATAGGAGGAAAAAATCTCCGTGCCCTTCGTGTCCTCCGTGTTCAATTGTGTTTTTGGGTTTCCTCCGTGCCCCGTCTCCACGGTTAAAATGGGCTCTCACGACGCCGAGAGTTCCCAATAATAACCTTCTTCGCCGTGCTGGCTGAGATCGAGTCCTTGGACTTCGTGATCTGCGGGAACTCGCAGCCCAATCAGCACATCGACGATCTTCAGAATAATCAGCGTGCCCACAATCGCGATTCCCCACGCGATCAGCACGGCGATGCACTGATTTCCAAGCTGACCCCAGTGACCATCTACGACTCCAGAGGGCAGCACATTGCCTTGCGCGTCGTGATAAATCGGATTGATGCTGCTCGTGGCAAAGATCCCCGTGAGCAGCGCTCCGATAGTTCCACCAGCGCCGTGAACGCCAAAGGCGTCGAGCGAGTCATCATATCTGAACCAGGCTTTGACTTTCGCCACCATGAAGTAGCAGAACACTCCCGCAATTGCCCCAATCACCAACGACGACATCGGAGTAACAAATCCGGCAGCGGGAGTAATCGCCACCAGTCCGGCGACGCTTCCCGAAATAGCACCGAGGGCGCTTGGCTTGCCGTTGCGCACCCATTCAGCAACAGCCCAACCTAAAGCAGCAGCCGCCGCGGCAAAGTGCGTGTTCACGAACGCGCTCGTAGCCAGTCCGCTCGACGCCAGCGCGCTCCCCGCATTGAAACCGAACCATCCTACCCACAGCAGACATGCACCGACAAAACTCAGCACCACGCTGTGTGGCGGCATCGGCTCTTTGGGATAACCAAGCCTGCGTCCAAGATAAGCGGCGCAAACCAATGCCGAGACTCCGGAGGTCACGTGAACAACCGTTCCGCCGGCGAAATCCAAACTGGGAAAACGTCCTCCAAGCGCGGCGTTCAGCCACCCACCTTTGCCCCACACCATGTGAGCCATGGGGGCGTAGACAACCAGCGACCACAAGGTCATGAAGAGCAGCATGGCGCTGAACTTCATGCGTTCGGCAAAGGCACCCGTGATCAGAGCCGGCGTGATGATGGCAAACATCAATTGGTAAATCATGAAGGTTTGCGCAGGAATGGTCGCGGCGTAGTCAGGATCGGGAGCGATGCCGACTCCGTGCAGAAACATGTTGTGCAGTCCACCGATGAAGCTGTTCCCTGCCCCAAAACACAGGCTGTAGCCGATGATCGCCCAGATCACAGTGATCAGCGCCATCATGGCGAAGCTCTGCAGCATGGTCGCCAGCACGTTCTTCTTGCGCACCAAGCCGCCATAGAAAAGAGCCAGGCCCGGGCCGGTCATCATGAGGACCAACGCCGCGCTCACCAGCATCCACGCATTGTCCGCCGATGACTGTGCGGCTTTTACCTGCTGTTCCAGTTGCGCGATGCGATCGGGAGACGCGCTTTGTGCCACACCAGCGATGCGGGTAGCCAGTACCACAAAGACACTGCCGCCACACAGCCACAGCCGTCTGCGAAGGAGATCTTTGTTCATTGTTTTGTGAAATGCGCCGAAAAAGATGAACAACAGCTTAGCTGTGAGTGTGCCGGATTTAGATGTTCTCTGAATTGAATCTTTTGATTGCGAAAATCAGTTTTTCTTATGTGCATAGACCGGAGAACGGCGAACACGAAGGTCACGAAGCGCAACACAAGAGGTCACTAAGAAGCGGTTCATTTGTGACCTCTTCTGTTGCGCCTCGTGACCTTCGTGTTCGCCGATCCTCCGGTGATTTTCACGAAGTGCACAGAAGCGGCGCAATCATAGTCGCCGACGGATTGTGGACGTGCAGAATCGAGGTCCGAAATGGAATCCCCAGTGGATGGTAGCTCTGCGCAAGCATTTCCTCGATCTCACTGCATCTCTCGCGCGCCAAGGCTACGATGGATGGTCCAGAGCCGCCGAGAAAGACGCCGAGCAAGTCTGGGTGCGAGAGCCGGAGTGCCGCATTCAGTCCAGGCACAAGCGGCTCACGCGTCGGTTGATGGAGACGGTCGGCGAGAGATTCTGCCAGCAGCGAATCGTCGCCACTTTGCAGCGCCTGCAATAGCAAAAGGACGCGCTGCATGTTTGCGACCGCATCTTTCAATGGAACAGCCTGCGGTAACGCCTTGCGCGAACGCTCGGTCGAGAGTGCCACTTCCGGGGTGAGCACGACGAATCTCAGCGAAGAAGGCCATGGACTGGAAAACGCACATACCGATCCGTCCTGCTTCTGGCAGCAAACAGCCAGCCCGCCGAGGAGCGCAGCCGCCGCGTTGTCGGCGTGTCCTTCGAGTTCTGTGGCTGCGGTTAGAAGAGATTCACAAGTCTGCTCACCATAGAGAAGTTCGTAGAGCCTGAAACCAGCGATAGTCGCAGCCGCGCTGCTGCCAAGGCCGGAACCCATGGGAATGTCACTTTCGACTTCCAGGTGTAAGGAAGGAAAATCGTGCTGATCGACCGCGAGCTTGCGAAAGGCGGTCTCGATGCGATTCTCGCCATTGAGCGGAAGCTTCCCAAAACGAAAATGCAATGCTCCACGCTCAGAGGAGCTCACGCGAACAACGCGCAGGCGCAGGTAAAGCTGCACCGCCACTGCCAGCGTATCCAGGCCGGGACCGATGTTGGCAATCGATCCCGGCACCATAATCTCAGCGCCTTCCAATTCTTGAGAACTCATGAGTCTGCCTTCCGAACTGCCTTGCCTTCGTGCATCTTGAGGACGATGTCGGGATCCTTCAGCACGTGCCCGGTGAGGATCGCTACTACCTGCGCATCGCGCTCGATTGCTCCGCGCTGCCGCAGACGACGAATGCCCGCCAGCGTCGTCGCCGAAGCAGGTTCGCAGCCGATGCCGTCGCGTCCAATGATGGATTTCGCCTCGAGAATCTCCTCGTCGTTCACGTCGAGCACGATTCCCTTTGTGAAACTCAGAACGTGCAGCGCTTTGCGCCAGGAACGTGGAGAGCCGATCTGGATCGCTGTCGCGCAAGTTGTTGGGTTGGAAACGACTGTCAATGACTGGGCTCCTGCCGCCACGGTCTGCACAAGAGGATTTGCTCCTGCTGCCTGCACGATAACAAGACGCGGCACCTTGGAGATGAATCCTGCCGAGTGCAGCTCTTTCAGGGCCTTCCCAAAAGCGGAAGAGTTGCCGAGGTTGCCGCCCGGAACAACGACGAAGTCTGGAGGATTCCAATCAAGCTGCTCCATCAGCTCGAACATCGTCGTCTTCTGGCCTTCGATACGAAATGGATTGATGGAATTAAGGAAGTATTCGCCGGAATCTTTGCGCTGCATCATCTGTGCGAGCGCGTCGTCAAAGTTGCCGTCGATCTCGACCACCTCGGCACCGTAGTCGAACGATTGCGCTACCTTCGCCCGTGAGAGCTTGCCTTTCGGCAGATACACGCGGGCAGTCATGCCGGCGCGCGCTGCGTACGCTGCCATCGAAGCTGCGGTGTTGCCGGTTGAAGCGCAGGCAACTATCCTCGCGCCGCGCCGCCGCGCCTCTGTTACACCAACGGTCATGCCGAGATCTTTGAATGAGCCGGTCGGATTCCAGCCCAGATGCTTGAATTGCAACCGACTCACGCCGGCGTATTCGGCGGTGTTCGCGCCGGCGAGCAGCGGAGTATTCCCTTCTCCCAACGTGACGATGCTCTCGTCGAGATACTGCGGAAGGAACTCGCGAAAGCGCCACACGCCGCTGCGATCTTCCGGAGCATTGGAAGCGCGGCGGTCGCGCCAGAGGCGCCGCAGTTTTCCCGCGTCAGGACGAAAGCCGTTGCTGGACATCTCCAGCAGATCGCCGCACTTGGGGCACTCGAATGACGCGAACTCCCGGTCGAGCGCGTGACGGCATTCGTGATTGCTGCACTGCAATTGCATATGTTTCAGTTACAAAAATTTCAAATCCAGCGGACAGCAGGCCCGAAGGGCCGAAAGAAGCGCAGCCCAGGTGCGTAAGCCCTGGGTCATCCGCCGTATCCGATCCGAGCCCTGAAAGGGCGGCATCTTGTCTCCCTGCGAAAAAGGTATGCCGCCCCTTCGGGGCTCCGTTCCGTGGATTTCTACCCAGGGCTTACGCCCTGGGCTGCACTTCTTCCGGCCCTTTGGGCCTTGATTCTCGTTCAGCGGAAATCCCTTTTTTCAGCTCCGCTTTTCTTCAATGCACCCGCTGCGGTTTCGTGTTCCACACACCGATGCGGAATGTCTAAATCAATCCGCAAAAATCCTGAGCTTCAATGGCGCTTCAACCAGAAACTCGCTGTGCGCGATCTCTTCCAGAGCCGCCGCCAGCTTCACCCCTCTGCACGCCTCCACAGTCACGACGAACGGAAGCGCGCTCTTATCGAATCCCGGCTTCTGAAATACGGCATCGACGTTGATGTGAAACTTCGCCAGGACGCTGGCGATGCTGGCCACGATTCCTGGACGGTCCTTTACCACAAAGCGCAGAAAGTACGGTGCAACACAGTCTTTTGCCAATTCAAAATCTCGTGCAGGCCGCAGCGCCGTACGTGAAGGATTGTGCGAGAGAGTCAGCAGATCGGAGACGACCGCGACCGCGGTTGCATCGCCGCCCGCGCCCGGACCGGAAAAGGCGGTGTTGCCTCCGAGCTTGCCGCCGGTGATTACAACGTTCTCGCATCCTTGTGCTCGCGCGAGTGCCGAAGTTTGGCGAACCAGCATGGGCTCAACCGTCGCGAAGGCCTCGTCACCATTTACGTGCGCTTCGCCGATCTGACGAATCGTGCAGCCAAGCTCGCGCGCGTACTCGAAGTCGATTGGCTGTACATGCGAGATCGGAGTGCATGGCACGGCTTCGACCGGAACCTCTGCACCGAGCGCGACGCGTGCGAGGATCACCAGCTTGGCGCGCGTGTCGTAACCGGCGACATCATCGGTCGGATCGGCTTCGGCATAACCCAACTCCTGAGCCTGCTTGAGTGCCACGGCGAATGGCTGTCCGGTTTCCATCTTGCTGAGGATGTAATTGCAGGTCCCGTTCAGGATGCCGCAGACCGATTGCAGTTCGTCACCCGCGAGTCCGCGCTCGACGGCGGTGATGACGGGAACTCCGCCGGCAACCGAAGCCCCGAAAAGCAGTTGGCCTCCGTTCTCGGCAGCGACCGCCAGCAGTTCCGGTCCGAAGCGCGCGATGAGCTGCTTGTTCGCCGTGACCACCGACTTGCCTGCTTCGAGGGCGGCCTTCACCCACGAGTACGCAGGCTCTACCCCGCCTATGACTTCGACGAGCACGTCGGCGTCGCTATCCAGCACGGCATCGACGTCTTCGGTCCAGAAAACGGATGAATCCACCCACGAAACCTGCTTGCGTTGTACATTGCGGTTGAAAACATGAGTAAGTTCCAATCCGGGAGCATTTCCCGAAGTGAGAATGCGCGCGACGGAGCTTCCTACGGTTCCAAAGCCAAGAAGCGCGACCTTGCGCGCAGCTGCCGGAGCGACCGACAGGGGAGCGGGTTGAGAGAGAACGACCGTTTGGCTTGCCATCGTTTATGCCTCCGCCACCTGCAGGGATGGGAGTCCGAAGCTGTCATGCACAATGACTTCCGGACCCGACACGCTCACCGGCGCCGGGAACATCACGCGATGCATGCGGCGAACCGCCTCGTCGGCATGGCTCTCATCAACGACGAAGCTGAGGTTCATGTCGGAGGCCCCGTGAAAGATCATCTTCACCGGCAATCCCGAAAGAGCGCTCAGGGCGCAGGCTGAGATCACCGGATCGCGCGCGACGTTGCGTCCTACTACGGAGACCAGCGCGACGCCTTCGGTAATTTTGACACTGGCAACGCCGTCGAGTGCCTTCGCCAACGACTCTGCAGACTGTGGCGAAGTCAGCAATAACGAGAGATTCGAGCGGGACACCGCCGCGAGATCAACCAGGCAATCCTGCTGCTCGGCGATGGCGAAGATCGAAGAAGTCAACTTGGCGTCGAGTCCCTGCTTGGCAAAAACTTCTGCGAGACGAATGCCGCGTTTACAGGCGATCGAGCGAACGCGCGGCTCGCCATTGCAGTTCACCGTTTCAACGCGAGTGCCGCGGTTCTCCGGATGGCGCGAGTTCAGTACGTAAACGGGAATGCCCTTCTCAACTGCAGGCTGCAGCGTCTTGGGATGCAGCACCTTCGCTCCAAAATGGGCCAGCTCGGCGGCCTCTTCGAAACTGATGGAATCGATGTTCTGGGCGTCAGGACAGATGCGCGGATCAGTGGTCATCATGCCGTTCACATCCGTCCATATCTCGATGCGTTCCGCGCCGAGCGCCGCGCCTACGATCGACGCAGTGAAATCAGAGCCTCCGCGTCCGAGAGTAGTGACGACGCCCTCCTGCGTCGCTCCGATGAAACCTCCCATTACGGGAATGGAACCTTTCTTGACTACAGATTTGAGTCGGGATTGAACCCGGGAGGCAATCACGTCCACGAGGGGAGCGGCGTGAGTGTGATCGTCGTCGGTAACGATCACCTCGCAGGCATCGACGAAGTCTGCCGGCAGATGTCGCTCGCGCAGCGCCTCGCTCACCAGCACGCTCGACCAGCGCTCGCCGAAGCTCAGCAGCCGATCGGAGGTTCGCGGGCTGAGCTCGCTAATCGCGGCCACCGCTCTGAGCAGGGCGGCGACTTCTTCGAACATCGGTTTTAGAATCGCGAGCACCTCCGCCGATCTCCCGTCCAGAAGCGCATGAGCAACTTCGGCGTGGCGCTTTTCCATTGCGTCGAGCAGACGCAGGGCTTCGTCGAGCTTGCCTGCTTTGCTGAGCGCGCCGAGCGATTGCAGTTGGTCGGTAATTCGCGCCAGCGCGCTCACCACAACCACCGGCTGCATGTGCTGCCGATGGCGGACAATCTCTGCAACGCGGCTGATGCTCTCCGCGCATTCCACCGAGGTACCGCCAAACTTCATTACCAGCATGGAGTCCTCCAGTTGCTCCATTCCGCAAAATAAAAAACCCACCGCCGATTCGGCGGTGGGTTTTTGTCTCTTCGGAACTTTTATTGCTTAACTACATCCCTCCGCCGATTCGATTGTGGGCATACTTGTGCGTGTAATTGTAATTTCAATCGAAATTCGGCGAATGGCGTTCATGAATGCAAACATCCTAGAGCAGACTTCGGCAGCCGTCAACTCAGGCGTTAGTTACTATTGGACGCCGTATGATGACAGAGGGATGTTCGGTTTCGGGAAGTGCTTTTGTTTCAGCAGAGTGGGAGCAGATCAGTGCCGTCCGCGGTAGCGGATGGGTGTAACGCGTTGCTGCTGATTCACCCATTCGCTACCGCGAACGGTACTGACTCCGGTGACCATTTAAGGTCTAGGCTGTCGGACTGTATCTCAACAGCGCTTCCATCGAGTCTGGCCTCGCGGCCTGCTCCTCGTTCTGCCAGATCATGTCTTTCAGCTTGCCTTTTTCCATCACCAGCAGCACATCGCAGTTGCGGATGGTGTTTAGACGATGGGCAATGACGAACGCAGTTCGTCCCCGCATGACTTCCTGAAGAGAGGCAATCAGATCGGCTTCGGTGCCGACGTCGAGCGCGCTCGTTGGTTCATCGAGAATAAGAAGAGGAGCATCTTTCAAAAATGCTCGCGCAATGGACAGCCGCTGGCGTTGTCCGCCGGAGAGTCGTGAGCCGCCTTCGCCGATCTTGGTGTCGTAGCCTTGCGGCAGTCCCATAATGAAATCATGGGCATGGGCTGCAGTGGCAGCGGCCACAATATCCGTGCGGCTGGCGTCGAGACGCCCATAAGAAATGTTGTCGGCGATGGTCGCGGAAAAGAGCACCGGCTCCTGGCTGATAATCGCGAGCTGCTGGCGCAGCGCGGCGATGCCAAAGCTATGCAGATCAATGCCGTCAAGCAGGATGCGTCCGCTGCTGGGTTCGTAGAAGCGCGCGAGCAGATTGACGAGCGTGGTCTTGCCCGAGCCGCTTTGGCCTACGATGCCGACCTTTGTGCCTGCGGGAATGCTGAACGATACATCGTCCAGCGCTTTGGTTCCGGAAGCATAGGCGAAGGTGACATCTTCGAAGCTTACCTGGCCTGAAACGCGATCGACCGGCGCATGTAGCGCGTGGCTCTGTCCTAATTCGGGATTCTCTTCGAACAACGCAAACGCGCGCTCCAGGCTCACGCGCCAGGACTGCAATTCTGGAAGCTTGCTGCTGATGATCTGCAGCGGACTGTAGAGCTGCGCAACATATGCCATCACCAGTAACAGATCGCCGAGCGTGATGATGTCCATCTTCACGTGGCGGATTCCGATGAGCAATGCGGCTGCGCTGCCAGCGGCAATCGCGAAGGAGATCAGAAGATGGTAGCCGGCTTGAATCGACGCCAGTCGCAACTGCTCTTTCATGCGCTCGCGGGAGCGCAGGCGGAAACGGCTGTCCTCGAAATCTTCCGTGTTGAAGGCCTTCACCACGCGAATCGAGGCCAGGGCTTCGTTCATCAGCAGCATGGCGGAGCTGTCAAGGCTTTTGACTCCCTGCCAGGCTTTGCGAACTCGCCGGCTGGACCGGCGGGCGGCAATCATCAGTGCCGGCGAAATGACCAGAGCGACCACGGCGATTGACTTATCAATGCGCGCGACGATGTAAAACATTCCGACGAAGGTCAGCACCGAGGTCATCAGCGGCAGCACGCCTTGAATAAAGATGAACTGAATCGCCGGCGCGTCATGCTGAATGCGATAGGCGATGTCGTTTACGCCACGACGGTCGTGCGCGGAAAGACTAAGACGCTGCGCGTGCCAGAAGAGCCGGTTGCGCAGCTCGTAGACAAGGCGCTCGCCCGTGTAGGTCTGCAGCAGCCATGAGGCGAGTGTCTGCAGGTTGCTCAGGATTGCGAGGCCAATCAGCACGATCATCACGACTGCGAGATTGGCCACTTCCGTCCCAGCAAATCTTGCCGGAACCAGACGGTTCAAGATCGGAGCAAGTGGATGAGTTCCAATCACACTGTCGACCGCGATCTTCAGCGGCACAGGCATGAGGATCGAGATCGGCACCGAAAGTACGCCGAGAAGAAAGATCCCGATCAGATGGGCATAGCTTGGCCGGGCCAATTCGAGCAGGCGCTTAAGGAAGACCGAGCGATTGGAATGCGTGCGATTGGGCAATGTCGTTAAAGAGAGCCTCCCGCCACGGCGGGTGATGCCCGTGATCTCAATGATATTTCCCCCAGTGCCCCGATCACATCAGGCCCGCGCCTGAGTTTTGCGTGAGCAATGTGGGAGCAATTACTTAGATCCGCACCGCTCTTCTCTCGTGTGTCAGCACCCGTGTCACGTCGGAGCCAAAGTGCTTACTCAAAACACGCGGAAGCAGAGCTGATGAGTGGCGGGGTCGAAAGAGACTGCGGCGGCCAGATCATGCCATTGCTGCAGGGGGATCTTGGGATCTTCTTCACTGCTACCGTTCTACTCCGGCTGAGCCGATGCCGCCAGCTTCTCTCTGACGATGTTCTCAGCCGCCTCAATCACCTGATCGAGAGTCAGGTCGGTCGAGTCAATCAGCACGGCGTCTCCCGCAGGAACCAATGGCGAGACTGGACGGGTACGGTCGCGCTCGTCTCTCGCGCGCATTTCCGCCAAAACAGCTGCTGAAGGTTCCGAGGTGGGAGCCTGATGAAAGCGACGGCTACCGCGAACTTCCGGAGCGGCGTCGAGAAAGATCTTCACCTCCGCGTTTGGAAATACAGCCGTTCCAATGTCGCGACCCTCCATCACCACTCCCCCGGAAGCTCCGAGGTCGCGCTGCTTGCGCACCATCCATTCGCGGACACCAGGATGGACAGAAACGCGTGAGGCAGCCTCGGTAACATCCTTCTCGCGAATGCGCTGTGACACGTCGGTGTTGTCGAGCTTCACACGATTCCCATCGATCTGCGGCTCAAGCGTAATCTTCGAATTCCAGGCTAGATCGACAAGAGCTTTTTCGTTATCGACGTCGATATCGTTTTCGATGGCCTTCAGTGCGAGCGCCCGGTACATGGCGCCGGTCTCAATATTCAGATAGCCCAGCTTGCGGGCAAGGCGGGAGGCAAGCGTACTTTTGCCGGCGCCGGCGGGTCCGTCAATGGCGATCACCAAACCGCGCGGGGCAGGAGCTTCAGCCATTCCGTCTCCTCAACGCAGTCTGCCGATTTCCCGATTCGGTACGGGCGGGCTGCGGGGTACCGCGAGCCGGGATCTGGGCCACAGTGATCAATGTGCGAGTCTCACTCGGAGTGTACGCAAATTCGCGGGCCGCAAGCAGCGCGCGAACTACCTCGGCCACTCGCGCACGAGAGGTAAAAGCAGAGAAAACGCTTTCAATCTCCTCTTGCGTGGCCGCGATCACTGCTTCGAGATACTTGGAGATCAGACCGGAAAGAGCTTCAGCGTCGGACAGGCGCACGCCTTCGTTCACAGCGTCTGTAGCCCAACGGTAATAGCTGTCCCATGTGTATCCCGTTTCGGGATTGTGATCGATCGGCGTGATCTTGAGAGCTGTCCACAGCTCCTGCAGAGCGCGATCGAGTCCCGCTTCGGACAAAGCGCCGCCGAGTTGTTCCTGAAGCTGCGCGCGCGTAAGTGGTCCGCGTTCTTCGAGCTTTCTGAAGACGTGCTCGGTTAGTGGAGAAGCCTTGCCTCGAGCTCGACTGTGAATCGGTTTTTTGGGTTGGCGGTCGCTGGCCAGTGCATAGAAATAGGGAAAGCTCTCGGATGAGACGATGAGAGTTTCCCCTGAGAGTTGTGCCGGAAACGCGGCTCTCTGCCGCAGCAGTCGCCAGACCAGGTCTTCTGCCTGGCCCGCTCGGGGATCAGAGAATGCCGTCTTTCGCTCCGGCAGTTTGGCGTCTGAGCCGATGAATGCTGCGATGAAGGTCGGCAGCACCGCTGCAGGGCGGATCGGATACATAAGACACATGCCAACGGAATCGACGAACTCGCGAGTGTCTTCCAGCGTGCGGAGCGGTTCGCCATCCACCCGCCATTTCTCGCGCCGAAGATGTTGCAGTTCGAGTTCAGTCATTGTGTCCTGTTGTCATTCCGAACCGCGGTCTTTTGCGGTGAGGAATCCCTATCGTCTTGAAAATTCTTACGCGACCGAACCTTATCTCGACACGCAAGAATCGGGAAATATTCTGGTCCTTTCCGACGAGCACAGGCGTTCGCAGGGATTCCTCACCGCAACAGCAGCGGTTCGGAATGACAAAGCTGCAAACGCTCTAAATTCGCTTAAACGCCCGCTGAATGTCCTTCACAGAATATCTCAGCACCACCGGGCGGCCGTGGGGGCACGACATGGGACACTCTGTCCTCGCCAGCTCCCTCAGCAGCCACTCCATTTTGTTCTGATCGAGCGGCATGTTGACCTTGATGGCCGCGTGACACGCGATCGATGCGGCGATGCGATGACGAACTTCGCCGAGGTTGATCCGCTGCTGCTCGCGCTCGAATTCGACAAGAAGCTCGCCGAGCATCTGCTCGATGTCGCAGCTCTCGACACCGGCCGGGACGGCTTTTACGACAACCGTTCGCGATCCAAACAGTTCCACCTCAAAGCCATTGCGAGTGAGTTCGTCGGAAATTTCCGCAAACACCGCCTGCTGCCCCGGCGTGAGTTCTACAACAATGGGCATCAGCATCTTCTGCACCGGAATGGATTCCGTTTCCCGCTGCTTCAGCACGCGCTCGAAGAGGATGCGCTCGTGAGCAACGTGCTGGTCGATGATCCACAAGCCTTCTTGATTGACGGCCAGAATGAACGAGTCGCGCACTTGTCCCAGCGGGCGCAAAGACGCAAGTTGGGGTGCAATTCCCTGCTCCGCTTCATCGACCTCATTGATGAGTTCGCCACATTGCGACGTCTGGCTGAGCCGTTGACGTTCAAGCTGCTCCACTCCGATTGCAGGTAGATGGGGAGCAGCGCTGATTCCGCTTCCCTCGAGTTCAAAAGCATTGTCGAACTCCAGAGTGGCGGTTCGTGCCGGAAGCACCGGAGCGCTGAGCGCAAACGCCGACACTTCCTGCGCCGCGCCGTCATTTCGCGGCAAGGAGGCGCCGGGTGAGAGCGCCGCAGCGGCAGTGGGCTGGGCAATGATCTCGCGCGTGAACTGCGGAACGGGCCGCGCCTTCATTAGCGCCGCCCGCACGGAATCGCGAACGAAATCGTGAATGAACGTCTGCTGGCGAAAGCGCACTTCCGTCTTCGCGGGATGGACGTTGGCATCGACTTCCGTCGGCGGCAACTCGAGGAACAGCAGGACCACTGGAAAAACGGTTGACGGAATGATGTTGCGATAGGCGTCGGTCAACGCATGCTGGACGAGACGATCGCGCACGAGCCGCTGATTCACGAAGACGAAGATGGAATTGCGATTCAGCTTCTGCAATTCCGGTTTTGAAACAAAGCCGTGCAGCCGAATCTTGCCCGCAACCGGCGGTTCGTAATCTTCTGCGCGCCGCCATGGCGGAGGTTCGGGGATTCCTGCGCGCTCGAGGTCGGTTTCCGCGGCTACCGGTATGAGCTGATCGAGCGTTTCGCGTCCGAAGATCTGATAGAGCCGCTCGGCATGCGTCTTCACGGGGGACGCCGTGAGCATGTTGTGCGTCGCCGAGTGCAATTCGAAGTGCTTGTCCGGATGCGCGAGTGCGTAGTGAGTCACAAGTGACGCTATCTGCGAGAGCTCGGTTGATTCTGAGCGGAGGAATTTCTTGCGTGCCGGAGTATTGAAGAAGAGATCGCGGACCATGATCGCCGTGCCCGGAGGCGCTCCGGTTTCCTCAACTTTAAGCAGCTTCCCGCCCGCGATTTCGAGGCGAGTGCCGGCTTTGTCCTCGGGCTGACACGTTTCTAGTGTGAAGCGGGACACTGAGGCGATCGACGGCAACGCTTCGCCGCGAAAGCCCAGCGTTGCAATATTCAACAGGTCATCAGCATCGTGAATCTTCGAGGTGGCGTGGCGCTCGAAGGCGAGCATGGCGTCGTCTTGTCCCATGCCGCAGCCGTTATCGGCGATAGCAATGAGCTTCCTGCCGCCGCCTTCGACTTCGATGCGGATGCGCGTTGCGCCTGCATCGAGGGAATTCTCGAGCAACTCTTTGACGACGGAGGCTGGCCGCTCAACGACTTCTCCGGCAGCGATCTTGTTCGCGACATTGTCGGAGAGTACGCGAATGCGGCCCATTGGGGGATTTAATCACAGAACCTTGGAAGAGCGAACACGAAGGTCACGAAGGTTGTAAATCAAGGTCACGGGAGCTAACGCTGGTCCCGATACACCTTTCCACTCTTCATGACGAAAACTACATGACGCACGGCTGTGATGTCGGCTGTAGGATTGCCGTCTAGCGCAATGATGTCGGCCTGCATTCCTGCAGCCAAGCTGCCAATTTGATTGTCTAATCCCATCGCTTTAGCGGCCAATGACTGTGCGGAGATCATTGCCTCCATCGGATCTTGTCCGCCGTCGCGTACACGATAGATGAACTCTTCGGCATTGCGCCCGTGAGCGCCTGCTACTGCATCGGTTCCGAAGATGATCTTCAGACCTGGCATGGCGAGAGCGCGCTTGAACATCTGCACGTTGAGCGGGAGAACCTCTTCCATCTTCTGAAAGCCATCTTCGGTGTAGCCGTCGAATCCGAGAAACCTCTCTTTATTATCGAGATAGTTGTGAATCACCAATCCAACCTGCGGATCGAACCATGTCCCCTTGTTTGCCATATCGCGAAGATCATCCTCGGTCGTGAGGCTGCCATGCTCGACTTCCGTGCAGCCCGCATCGGCAGAAGCCTTCACTGCGCTCTTATAGGCGTGCACGATTGAGCGCAGGCCTTGAGCGCGGGCTTCTGCGCATGCGGCTTTGAGCTGCTCGTCGCTGAGAGTCTGGCCACCGCCCTGGCGAATGCTGCGCGAGGCGAAGATCTTCAGCACGTCGGCGCCTTCGGACTTCACTCGGCGGACATATTCACGAATTTGATCCGGAGTCAGCTTTTCGTCGCTGAGCGGATCGATGGCCGTGAGAATTCGCGGACCGGGAACGACGCCGGAGTTGATCGCATCACGAAGCGGCTTATCCTCCGGAGAGCCGAGACTTTGGATGGTTGTGAATCCGGCTTGAAGTGTGCGCCAGGCATTGCCTTCGGCTTCGAGCGCTGCGCGCTCAGGCGATTCGTCCTTTTCTCCGAAGTGTCCATTCGGTCCGAAGTGCCACGTGATGTGAACATGGCTGTCGATCCATCCCGGCATGACGGTCAGATCGCGCAAATCGTAGTCGGCGCGCGGAAACTCAGCGTTTCCTAATTCACGAACAGAGATGATCTTGTCACCGCGAACCTCAATCCGAACTTTATGCAGGACTCGGCCGCGGCCGTCGAATGCCTTGTTGACGTCAATGGTGGTGACACGCTCCTGCGGGAAAGCAGCCAGAGACAGCGCCAGAACAACGAGTAGAGATCTCAATCTCGATTCTCCGCAAAATTCCCATAGACAGGACGGCCTAAGGCATAACCTTCAAATCGCTAGGCCCTTCGGACCGTGTCAGTAATTTTTTCCAGCGATCCCACGCTTCATCGCGAGCTTTTTTATTGCCCTCGCTCGCATCCGGAGCTTCACCGGCGCGCATGAAGCCGTGGCCAGCGCCTTCATAAACTACCGGTTCATACGTCTTCCCTGCGGCAGCCATATCTTCTTTCGCCTGCGGGATCGTGGAATCGATGCGATTGTCGTTGCCAGCGTAGAAACCATAAACCGGCGCAGTGATGTTCTTCATCGCGTCCTTCGCCGGCGGAGGTCCGTAGAAGACGAATGCTGCTTTTAGATCTTTACGGTTGGTAGCGAAGCGGAAGCTTTGTCCTCCGCCCCAGCAGTAACCGGTCACAAATAAGATCTTGTTTGTTGAAGGCAGCTTCAGCGCATAATCGGCGACCGCATTCAGGTCGGCTGTGACCTGATCCGGATTCAAATGACTCACAGCTTCCGTGACTTCGCTCTGGCCGGCAAACGAGTTAGTGCGTCCTCCCTTCGGACCCATTCCCGAAAGGAGATCAGGCGCGATGGCGATGTAGCCGGCTTCCGCGAGCTCGTCTGCCAGCTCCTGCACCCAGTCGGACATGCCGAAGATTTCATGAATCACCAGCACCACCGGACGCTTGTCTTTTGATTCCGGATAGGCGACGAATGCTTCAACGGAACGCCCGTCGTGCTTCACCGTCACCCATTCCCGATGGCGTGGAGATTTCTCCAGCTTCGCCTTCGCCCAGTCCTGCGCGACGAGCGTTGCGGAAAACGTAAACAGCGCAATCAGCAAAAGAACGCGTTTCATGTATACCTCGTCCCAAATAGGAAAATGGACATCGCGGCCAGCGGCCGACGCAAGAGTGTACTACTTCATCTCCGCGAGGCGAAAACGCCAGCAGATCGATGTTTCTGCTGATGATATGGAAATCGCGATTTCCGCCAGTAAAGTGGCATAAAATTGTCGAAGCTGCGCATGACCAGGCTCTCGTCTCCAGACCGGAAGAAGCAGATCCTCGAAGTCGCCACCGAGATGTTTGCGCGATACGGTTTCGACGGCGTCACCACGCGCCAGATCGCCGATTCGGCCGGCATTACTGAGGCCATTGTCTTCCGCCATTTTGGCAGCAAGGATGACCTTTATTGGGAAGTCCTGAGCGCGAAGTGCGCCTCCGGAGATATAAAGCAGCGCCTCGAAGAGAAGCTCGGACGTGATGCGGAGCCCATCGAGATCTTTACCGCCATTGCGCGCGATGTCCTGAATCGGAACTTCCAGGATCCTGGCAAAAGCCGCCTGCTACTCTTCAGCGCCCTCGAAAACCATCGTCTTTCACAGCGCTTTTTCAAGATGTATATGAGCGAGTGGTATGAGCTGCTGGCCTCTTACATTCGCCGGCAAATGGAAGGAGGAAAGTTCCGCAAAGCCGATCCAGTGCTGGCTGCACGCGGATTCATCGGTATGTGCTTCCATCATTATCTTGTTCAGGAGCTCTTCGGCGGAAGCAAGTATCAGAGTTACGATCTCGACGAAGTCGCGCACACAATGGCGGCTCTGTGGCTGACCGGCATCTGCTGCGAGCCAGTCGCCAACTCCGACTCCTCTTCAATCACTACGCAGGCTGCCGCCGAGGATCTCGGCTCACTCTCCATCCCGAAAGAAGTCTAAGCTTCAGACCCTGCGTTCCCGCCACGACTGAAAAACAGGGATATATACAAGGCAGATTTAAGAATTTCCGTTAAACCGTCGAATTCTGCCCGAATCGCAAATTTCCGAGGCAGCAGGGAAAGCGGCAGGGACTTTAGGGAAGACGGGCACCTAACCCGAGTCAGTTCAACGAGGTAGCGGCGCACTTCCCTTGCATCAAGAAACTCGAACAGAGAAGCTTCAGGGAATGGCGAGCGCAAAAAAATCTTGTCCTCTGCCCTTGACACGGGATGCTAACCTGCTAGCATGTGCTAGTGAGTTAGCACTTAGGTAGACCTCAATGACCAAGAACACACAATGGCAATTAGGACGGCGCGAGCGGCAAATTATGGATATTGTCTTCCGTCTAGGACGTGCGTCGGTTTCCCAGGTACATGCGGAACTGCCTGATCCACCGAGCTATTCGGCAGTGCGGGCGATGCTCGGATTTCTGGAAGACAAAGGCTATCTACGCCATGTGCAGGACGGTCTGAAGTACGTGTACTTGCCTACCACTGACCGGAACAAGGCGCGCATTTCGGCGCTGGACCATGTGGTGAAGACCTTCTTCAGCGGATCGGTCACGGAAGCTGCCGCCGCGCTGATCGAACTTCCCGATTCGGAACTGCCGGAAGTAGACCGGCAGAGACTTCTCCAGGCCATTCAGAAAGCTAAGCAGGAGGGACGCTGATGGTTGCGAAGACTACTCACGACTTTGCGCAGTACCTACCCTGGCTAGCCACGATTGCAGTGAAGACGTCGCTGTTGCTGCTGATCGCGCTCGCCGCCGGCCAACTCTTCCGGCGCGCGTCTGCAGCGCTGCGACATCTCGTTTACGTGGCCAGCATCGCCGGAATTCTTCTGCTGCCACTCGCATCCATGCTGTTGCCCGGCCTCAGAGTACCCATTCTGCCGCCAAGCTCGAATACTGCGAAATCCGAACACATCACTTCGGCTGTGGCTGAGAGCAGCTCGCAGGTCATCCTTCCTTCTCAGCCAATCAAAGCTCGGCAGCCGATAGCACGCGCGGCAAAACGCGAAGCCATAACTCCTGCCGCGAACGGCGAAGCTGCCTCGAGCGTTGTCGTATCCCAAGCAGTAGAAACGACGCAGGCAACGACCCACACGACGAATTGGCGTGGGATTCTGGTCATTTTGTGGATCGCTGGATGCGCAGGTTGTTTGCTGCGAATGTTCGTGATTCATCTGCAGCTCGGCAGGCTGCTCAAGAAATCCGTTCCGGTAGATTCGATTCCGCTGTCGTCACACTTGCGCTGGCTATGTCGCGATCTCGGCATCAAGCAAGAAGTCACGTTGTTGGCCAGCCATGACCTCGACGTTCCGATTGCGGTCGGAGCGCTGAGCGCAAAGATTGTTCTCTCGCCTCAGTCCGGCGAGTGGAGCGAGACTCGGCGCAAGGCCGTGCTCTGCCATGAGCTCGCGCACATTAAACGCGGCGACGCATTCACACAATTTCTTGCGTCGCTGGCAGCGGCGGTTTACTGGTTCAATCCGTTGGTATGGATGGTCGCTCGCACCATGCGTGCTGAGCGCGAGCGCGCCTGCGATGACTATGTCCTGGCATACGGCACGGCTGCTTCCGATTACGCGCACGAGTTAGTTGAGATCGTCTCCACGCTGGTTCGGCCACAACCGGCAGCGGCTCTGGCTATGGCGCGGCGTTCGCAGCTCGAGGGGCGCGTAATGGCATTGCTGAACGCGCGCGTAACTCATGGTGTGCCAAGGCGGACAACGAGCCTCGCTTTCATCGGCTTCGTGTTAGGTGTGGCGCTCCCTTTGGCGGCAGCGCGACTTGAAACCCGCCCCGGTCATGAAACTTGGGGAACGCCCCCTCCGGCTGACGCAGCACCCGGGAGTCCTGCTGTCGACATGGCTGCGCCCTTGGCGGAGCCGCCATCTTCACATATCTCGATGGACAACGAAAATTCCGTAATAGGAATTGCGATTTATCCAAATGCAGTCGCTGGCGACCACACGGATGGGCGTGGCACAGTGTCACTCGCCGATGGGGTTCACGTTCATCGCTTGGCAGCAGCGTCATATTTTTCTAATGATGCACCTTCCAAAGTGCTTGAGTTCTACCGCGACCGCCTGAAGAGCTACGGCAAAGTAGTCGAATGCCCAGGCGGAACTAACAGCAAAGTCGATGTGGAGCTCGATGACGAAGCGCTCTCCAGCCCCACCGTTTGCAGGAGAGAAGATTTCGCCCAAAACGGAACTGAATTGAAGGTCACCAAAGCGGAAGACCAACGGATCGTAGTAGTTCAGCCGCATGGGGCCGGATCTGAGATCGCGCTCGTCCGCTATCCCGCCTTACGTGTTGCGGGAGAATTGGGACTAAGAACGGCCGAGTCAATGCGTGGCGGGTTCTCGGGATCGGCATTCGACTGCTTCCACGGAACGGAAGTCAACCAAAGCAGCGTCAACAGTCATACTGAAAACAACGGCCATCGCACGTGGACGGCAACTTGGAGCGGAGATGGTTGCAGCATCGAAGCGCGAGCTGCCGGCGACGTGCGCTTTAGTCCCGAAGCGACTGCGATTGAGAGCATATCCCCTGGCGGTTATTTCGAATTGAGCGAACGTACCGGCGGCGATCTGCGACGCGTTCGCGTTGAGTCTGGCAACGGTGGCCAACTCAACTACGATTACAGCGTCAATGGCTCGAAACACGAGTTCGACGCAGACGCGCGCGCATGGCTCTCGAAACTATTACTCCAGCTGGAGCGCGCGACGGGATTCTCTGCTTCCACGCGCGTCCCGGCCCTGCTGAAGCAAGGCGGTCCGGAAGCTGTCTTGACTGAGATCACGCAGCTGCAGTCCGATTACGTGCGCCAGGTGTACTTCACCAAGTTGTTTGAGAACGCGACTCTGCCTGCGCCTCTGCTGGTGAAAGCTCTCAATCAGGCGCGCGAGGAGATCGGCACCGATTACAGCCTCGCTCAAGTTTTGCTCACGATTGCTCAGCGATACGACCTCAACGACGAAGCGCAGCGAGTGGCATTTCTCAACGGCGCCAACAAATTAGGTACTGACTACGAGCATGCACGTGTGCTGATTGAGCTACTTAAGCGTCCGAACCTGTCGCCCCAGATCGTGCGTGGGACGCTCGAATCCGCCAAGCACATCGGAACCGACTACGAAAAATCGCGAATCCTTACAACTCTCGCCGGACTCAGCACGTTCGATCAAAGTGAAATATCGAGCTATCTTGATCTCGCCAGCAGCATTGGCACCGACTACGAGCATTCGCGCTCACTGATGGCGTTGATGGAGCACCAGAAGCTGACTCCTGAAGCAGTCAGCCAGGTCCTCCGATCGGCCTCGACGATTGGAACCGATTACGAGAAGTCGCGCATACTGCTCTCGGTCAGTGAGTCGCACAACTTCGACGAGAAGCAGATCGCGACATATCTCTCGCTCGTCGATTCGGTGGGAACCGACTACGAGCGCTCCCGCGACCTGATCGCGCTGATCCAGCAACACAAATTGGCCAACGATTCTGTCCTTCGCGTATTGAATGAGACGCAGAAGATCGGGACCGACTACGAGAAAGCACGCGTCTTAACCGAAGCGGCAAAGCAGTATCAGATGCAGGGTGCGTTACGGGATGCGTATATCAAAGCTGCGGACTCGATTGGCACGGAATACGACCGCAATCGCACCCTGGCTGCGATTACTAAGCGGGATATGACGTAATCACCCGTACTGTCATTCCGAACGGATGCGCACGCGTGTATTTCGCGTGCGCTGGAGTGAGGAATCCCTATCGACTCCAATACTCGTGAGGAAACACTATCGAAGATCGTAGGGATTCCTCCGCCAACACCGGGTGTTCGGAATGACAGTACTAGAAGGAAGCTAAGCTGCGTCTTTGTGATCGAGTTCGTGTTCATCCACATCTTTGCCGTGAATTGAAACGATTGGCTTCCGATGGTGGTCCATGTGCCCTGACTCGTCCACGACCGAATGCTCGACCGGCAGGCTTGCGGCTACGGCGTGATCGTCTTCGATAGCTTCACCGTGCAGGCGAGCCTCATCATCTTCGGAGTGCGTACCGCTCTCGGCCATCATGGCGAGGATATTGCCATGAGTGGGGGTATAGAGGTCAAGCGGCGTTGCCTCGTCCGGTTCGAACGGAATCAGCTCTCGATTGGGAATCTTGTCAGCCGCGGGTCTCACCTTCATTTAGATGGTTCGAGATGACCGTTTGGAAACTGCTGGTCAGAGCTGCAGCATCTTTCCGAACTCGGATTGACATCCAAAGTTACCGAGAAGCAGATTTTGCTTCACCTGAGCACCTCTAGATGCCCACCTCGCGAAAGTCGGTCAGAAGAGCAGGCGCTGCGCTGTTCGCCGCAATCTTGAGCGTTCTATTGCTGGCTTCCCTTCTCGCCGCGCAATCGGATCACACGATCATGCTCATGGCCGGTGGAACCTGGCACTTGCACAGACGCATTCCGCTCGGGTCTGAGGTCCTCGTCCTGGAACCCGCCCGTCGCGCGGTTCAAGTCCTCGCGACGGCTGAAGCTCCGCAATTCGAAGGATGGAAACTGGAAAGCCGGCATGAGAATGCCGTTCTACTCGACGTCTCGGGACAGCCGGTTACGGAGTTGCCGCGCATCATCAATTTCCGCGTAACCGTAAGCGCGCGCGACAAAGTAATCGATTCCAATCCCCTGCCGGTGGAAACTACCAAAGATCTCAATCAGTTTCTGCTCGATGTTCATTTTCGGCTTCAGGTTTTTCGCGGCATGCAGATGCGGGAACTTGGGCCGGTTGCGACAAAGATGATCGGCATTCCTGCCGATGAGTTGTCGGACGAACGCATCTACCGCGCCAGCTTCGATCTCGGCAGTGTGCGTCCGGACGACCGCATCGTGCTGCTGGTCACGGATGGCGCGGGCAATCGCATCAGCAAATTTCATCTGGAATTTTTGTGATACGTCATCTCCGATGTATGTGAGCGACAACCCACGGCCGAAGCTGCTCCCAGGGACTGTGGCCGGCGAAAGGCACCAGCGGAAAACTGACAACAAACATCAGGAGCGCGGCGACTCCAAGCAGGCGACGTTTGCGATCGACAGCCGGAAATTGGGGAACAGGAGGATGCTGCATCCATGGCAGCAACAGGACTACCCCCCACAGCAGCCAGCCTCCCCATAAGAAGAAGCCCATGGGAAAGAGAACCGCCGCAGTGAGCAGCGTCGCCAGGCGATGCAAGCGCGGGAAGATGGAATAAACGATGTGACCGCCGTCGAGTTGCCCGGCCGGCAACAGATTAAGTGCCGTTGCCAACATCCCAACCCACGCCGCAATTGCGCTCGGGTGAAGATTCGCCTGTGACAACGGCGTATGCGAAAAGGGATGGAGCGCTCGCCACGTCCACTGAAAAATTAGCGGCAGACCTAGCGGTGATCCGGAGCCGTGTCCCATGGCAGGCGACAAGATCAGCGATCCGACCAAAATAGGAATTGCAACTACAAATCCGGCTATCGGTCCCGCAATGCCGATATCCATCAGAGCGATTCGATCCGGGATGGGAGAGCGAATGCGAATGAAAGCGCCGAAGGTCCCGATCACCGTCGGTGCCGGTAAAAAGAACGGCAGCGTCGCGTAAACGCGGTGGCGCCTGGCGTATACAAAGTGTCCCATCTCGTGCGCCAGAAGGATGCATAAGAGGGCCGCGCTGAAGGGAATGCCGAGCAGTAGACGTGAAGGATGCCGAAGAGTCCACATTACCGGCAACAGATCGTCGTCGGTGGTGAACTGGGGTGCGTCGTTGATGTAGTTGTACTCCAGCCTCGCTCCGACAATCAGAGTGCTGAAGATTGTCGCCAGAAACAGCAACAGGTGCAGCCAATATCTTCGCCTGGTAGGAAAAATGATATGGACGTGATGGGGAGCCGCCGGATCAAGGACCTGAATGGGATAGCCGGAGTCAGACATCAGGATGAGAGAAAAACTTATTCTCCCACATCGTCCTTGTGGCTATTCGATCGACTGCAGCTCTTTGCCGGGCTTGAAGCGCACGGCCTTGCCTGGCGGGATGCTGACTTCCGCGCCGGTGCGGGGATTGCGTCCGATTCCCGTCTTCCGCGGGCGCACGTTGAAGACGCCGAAGCCGCGCAGCTCGATGCGATCGCCGCTGGACAGCGCCTTTTTCATGCTTTCAAAAACAGTCTCGACAGCCATTTCCGCTTTGGTCTTGGTAATGCCGGTCTTGTTCACCACTTCATTGATGATGTCGAGTTTGATCACAAATCGCTCCGCCGACGGTTTTCTGATGCTGGCGCAATTGAAGGCAGATGCTAGAGGAGTAGCGGCTCAAAGTCAACGGCAGGATTCGGAGCTTGGCGCGCCAGGAGTGTTCGCATTTCGCGATTTCGTGATTTCGCGATTTCGTGATTTGGCACACCTAGGAAAGTACACTCCCGCTATAGGCACAGGTTGTGAACGGAGTTGTCGTTTACCCATTCGCTCACCGCGAACGGTACTGACCGTGGCTATTCGCGAAATCACGAAATCGCGAAATCATGAAATTCTGACGACTCGATCTCAGGTCTCCAGTCTCTCTTGTGTATCTTTCTTGCGTGAAGACCCTACGCCTCACGATTCGGTCCGGCGACAAGTTGACTCCTGAAACTCCGGCGGTCGCCGAGTGTGCGGCAATGCTCCGCCGAGGCGGTCTGGTCGCGATTCCCACCGAGACCGTCTATGGACTGGCGGCCAACGCGCTCGATCCTGCCGCGGTGGCGCGCATTTTCGAGGCGAAGGGACGTCCCACGTGGGATCCTCTCATCGTGCATGTTTCAAATTTTGAAATGGTCGGCAGGGTGGCCGTCGAAATTCCCGAAACGGCACAGAAGCTCGCGCAACGCTTTTGGCCAGGACCGCTAACATTACTCTTTAGCAAATCGGCAAATGTTCCGTCGTCGGTAACCGCCGGGCGGGAGACGATCGCGGTCCGTATGCCGGCACATCCGGTTGCGCATGCGCTTATCGCCGCGGCAGATCTGCCGCTGGCGGCTCCGAGCGCAAATCGCTTCGGACGTATCAGCCCAACGACCGCAGAACATGTCGTCACCGAACTCGACGGCCGCATCGATGCTGTGCTCGATGCAGGGCCGACGGAAATCGGAGTTGAATCCACTGTGCTAGACCCGCTGCGCACGCCGCCATTGCTACTTCGACCGGGCGGTGTCACCCGCGAGCAGATAGAAGCCGTTGTCGGTCCAGTGGAGCTCTATTCGCCTCCAGCGCAGGCTGCATCACCCCAGGCTCTCGCCTCTCCGGGGCTCGCGGCAAGGCACTACGCGCCAACCGCACGTCTCGTCTTGATTGATGGCGAACGCGCTGCCCTGCTCAACGCCGTTCGCGACTACGTCGGTTCGGAGGGAGAACGTGGCCAGTACGTCGGAATCATGGCTCCTGACGACTGGATCGATGAGACAACCCTGTCGGCAGGCGGTATTGTTCTCTTTGCCTGGGGATCCTGGGGAGATTGGCAACAGCTCGGAAGAAATTTGTTCGCGGGACTTCGTTACCTCGACAAGCCGGGGGTGAGCATCATATTGTGCCCGCTACCATCGGATGACGGTATGGGCTTGGCTGTACGAGATCGTTTGACTCGTGCGGCGCAGAATTCCTAGTCTCCAGCGCCGTCATTCCGAACCGCCTGTTTTTGGCGATGAGGAATCCCTACAATATTCCAGGCGCAGAGAGCGCGCACTTTAAGGACGTCCAATGATCTCAGAATCAAACGATGGTGCGCTCACACAATAGTTGTGACTATAGGGATTCCTCACCGCAAAACACGCGGTTCGGAATGACAGAGGCGTCCAGAATCATTTCTTCCCGTTCTCGCCGGCTTTGAACATGTACCGAATGCTCTGCTTATAAACGAGCAGATTTGGTTGGCCGCTGCGATTCAGCTTGATGCAATTGCGGTCGTACCAATCGATCCAGCCGTGGATCTCTTCGCCATCTTTCAGCACGACCACCATCGGAGTGCGGACCTGCATCTGCTTTTGGAAGTAGAAGGCTTCGGCGTGCGTCTGCTCCTGGGTATTGCCACGCTTAGGCACGCGCTGCTCGGCGCTGGTTAGAGGTCGATCGCCATTGGGATCGCGACGCTGAGGTACAGAGAGTGCAGGACGAATGAGCTTCCTGCTGATGAAATCATCTTGCACCTGCTCCGGAACCTCTTCCGGCGCGCGGCCCACAGCTGCAGAGTTGGAAAGATCCTTCATTGGCCCTTGTGATCACTCAACCATAACCGCTTTGCGTGCGACATTCCGCGCCACTTTGCGCTGACATTAGCAACAGCTATCTTGCAGCGGGAATACCGGAAAACGGTGATAGGAAGCGGTTCGAATTGCGCTAACCCTATCACACCTGTCGTACTCAGGCAAAGCTGCGTACTCATTCCAGCGACTTTAAGAAGGTGACCAATTGCCAGCGCTGCTCCTCGGGCAAACGACTCCAGGAAGGCATTCCGTTTTTGAGACTGCCATTCTTCAGTAGCCATTCCAGCTCGCCCGGCGTAGCCGTTTTCAATCGTTCAGAATGCAGATTGGGATGCTTGTCCCGCCCCTCCGCCTCCCGTCCATGACAAGCCGCGCAGTTTTGCTGGAATAGCTTCTCTCCTGCGGCCGTGGACTCCGGATCGGCGGCCATGGGATTTGGACGCATGCGCGCCGCCTCCGGAACCTTCATCAGCCACGAGCCGTCTCCGACTTTGGCCACAATAGCGGTTGCTCCAAGCAACAGCACCAATGAGAGCGCGATAATCTTTGTGCGCATCGTCAGTGCCCCCTCAAAGTCGAGGCAATCTGGTTCAGCTCATAGGAAATCCCAAAGCGGAACAGAAATCCATGGCTGTTGTCGTTGAGTCCAAAACCAGGAGAGACCTTGAACGTCGTCCCGCTCGGCATGCGCCACTCTGCAATTGGAGCGAGATAATGCGAGGTGTCGCGAAGTCCGAAGCTGTAGCGCTCTCCCAATCCGCCATACAGCTCGGCGCCGGCCGAGAAGTTCTCGCGACAGAAGATGCACCGCCTGGCTCCCGCTTTCAGAGCTAACGGCCGGCTCGCTCCCAGCGCATACCCGAACTCCCATGGCTCATTGGCAAGATTTTTCTCCGCAATGATGTTCTCCGAGAAGTTCCATCCCCGCACGTTGCTTGAGAGGATCAGTTTCAACTCCGCCTCTCGCTCTCTCTCACTTCGGTCATTCCGTTCAAGGAAGTCCGCGCGACCGTCGTGGCCGACAACTTCGAGCAACGATTTGTCGGCCGAATTGACGTTCTCGAACTCGAGATACAGCACGGGATTAATCCAGTGTTCGCCGAGCAGCGGACGAAAACGATTCTCCCAACGGAAGCCGGTAAAGACCGTGCTCTCGTGAGCTGTGCTTTGTCCGTCGAGGTACAGTTCAGAAGTCCACCAGGCTTTCGCTCCGTATTCAAATTCGAGAGCGTTGCCGATAAATGCATTGCCTCCCGATGGCGATCCGACGACGGACTTCACGCCGACCTCCAGATTTCCTGGTTCTTCCATCTCATGGGAGTAAGTGACGAAATAGGTTTCCTGCGCTGCTGCTGTGATGGCGAAAAGACCCATCGCTATAAGAACCACTGCTAAAGGACACGAACGGGAACGAGATCCTTCCGATTGCATTCTTCCTCAATTGAAAATGAAATTGAAATTCATTTTCAATTAGAGTAGACGGGGGAGACTCAAGCTCCCAAGCTGGATTAACTGAATGGCGAACCGGGAGTGTTGAAAAGCTAAAAGCGAAGAGCGAACACGAAGATCACGAAGGCAACGGATAGAGGTCACGGGGTGGCGCCTCTTGCGAACCCCGCTCTTCCCTCTTTGCGTCGGCATTTGCCTGTGGCATCGAGGAACCGCTGAGGGAGACGTGTGCGCGGCGCGCCAGCACAAGGCCGATCGGAGTCACAGCGTGGAACGACACCAGCCACAGCAAGATGCCGGCGCTCACTGCGAGTTCTCGAGGAAATCCCAGCAGATCGACCATCGCCACGATGGTCGCCAGCTGCGCGCCTCCCCCTACAGCGGGCAATTGCACCAAGCCGCCGATCATGCTGAATCCCATCAGCAGCATGGCCACGGCGTAGGACGCATGATGCATCGATGGATAAGCGCGCAGCGTCGCCACATACGACCATGCCGTAATCACCCAGATTGCGATAGAAGTCAGCGACAGCTGCAGGAACGAGCCCGTGTCCTTAACCGTATTCAGGCCCTCGGCAAAAACTTCGGCTCGGCGCAACACACGCCGGCTCGCTGGAAAACGTAGAGCGACCGCTTTCTCCAGCCAGCGAAATATCCTCTGGCGCGCGCGGCAAACGGCAAAGGCGAGCACAGCCATGCCTACAGTGACTCCCACAGCGATCCACGCCGCAACGCGGAATTGTCTCAAATCGGGAAGGCCGCTGGCGAAGAGGAACGCCACTACCGCCATGGCGATGAACGCACCCATATCGAAGATGCGCTCTACCATCCATACTCCCATTTGCGACGTCATGCTCAGATTGGTGCGACGCGCGATCATGTACGGACGCACCAGTTCTCCCGGACGTCCGAGGAGTGCAAGGCCGGTGAAGCCGATGAGAGTCGGCGAGAACACGTCGCGGAATTCCGCTTCGCGCATGGGACGCAAAAAGATTTGCCAGCGCCAGGCACGCAATGGAAACGTAAGCAGAGAGAGGATCACCGCGATAATCAGCGGAGCCCATGCCAGACCGCTGGTCTCGGCTGTAAATGTTCCCCAATCGAATGTTTGCCAGGAGCGCCACTGAAAGAAGATGAGCAGCCCAATCAATCCAATGACCACTAATGTGATGACCTGCTTGGAATTCAGTCGTCGACGCGGCTGTGGCAGGGTCTGCGCGATAGAAGTCTCCGGCATCATCAACTCTCTTTGCCTTGTTTCTTGTGGATATGGGCTGAGATGCAACTGGGACATGGAGGAATGCCATGCGTACTCTGGAATTTCTGTGTGCGTGTCAATAACCTCCCCCGGTCCGGGGTCGCCGCGAGCTCGACGTTGGCTCGTGGGGTGTAGGTAGCGGACGGGTCATGAACCGCGTCGTCATTCACCCATTCGCTACCGCGAAGGGTACTCACTTTCCAGACAAGCCGACCAGCTTCAAACGATTACGCATTCCTGCGAGAAAACAAGAGGTTCTTAGCTCACATCAGACTGCATAGCTCCTCTCGGGGTCTCATCGTGCAGTCACTCAAATCGAAACACGCCCTGACGACTCTCGTATGCGCTGGAGCCCTGGCGCTGGCATCACTCTCGTGCGGGCGCGGAGTTCCGGGAAGTATTCCGTCCACACTTACCGCGGGTGCTGATGCAAAAGTGACTCAACGATTCGGCATGCACATGCATGACGCTATTCATCACTGGCCGTCGATCACGTTCGGCTATTGGCGCGTGTGGGATGCCGGGGTGAGCTGGCCGCAGATCGAAACCGCGCGTGGACAATATGACTTCAGCCTGATGGATCAGTACGTAGCGCTGGCACAGGAGCACAACATCAAAATGATCTACTGCGCGGGAAATACGCCGCAGTGGACTTCGACCGATCCTTCCCGAGTTGGAACTCAAGGACTTCCGGGCGCGACCGCTCCACCAAGCAACATCCAGGATTGGCAGGACTTCATCACCACCTTCGCGACGCGTTACAAGGGCAAGATCGATGCTTACGAGATCTGGAACGAAGTTGATCTCGATGGCTACTGGACGGGCAGCGTAGGCCAAATGGTGCAGATGGCACAGGTGGCGTACCAAACGATCAAGCAGATCGACCCCAACGCGGTTGTCCTCTCGCCCTCGCTCGTCGCCAGCAACGGCAAGGATTACATGAAGAAGTT
>DASTZZ010000024.1 GCA_035764005.1 Terriglobales bacterium | reverse complement strand
CTGCTGAGCTGCGCCAGGTATTCACCAATTTGATTGTGAATGCGGTGGAGGCGATGCCGTCAGGTGGAGGGCTGCGTGTGCACATCCGGCGGACCCGACAGTCGGGTGCTATGGGACGCGACGGCGTAGTTGTCTCGCTGCTCGATACCGGAACGGGAATTCCCAAAGATGTGCGCAAGCGCATCTTTGAGCCTTTCTTCAGCACGAAGGGAGAGAAGGGAAGCGGCGTAGGTCTTTGGGTGAGCAGCGGAATCGTCGATCGCCACTATGGCACGATTCGCGTCCACAGCGATTCGCGTCCTGGTCGCAGCTATACCTGCTTTCAGGTATTTCTGCCTGAGAGACAAAGTCAGGTCGTCTCTGTACGACCCGCAGCCGCCGCCACTGATAGGACGCAAGCCGAACGGCAGCCCGAAGCTGCGTAAAATCTAGAGAAATCGCCCGAGTAGCTCGAATTGCCTTGACTTGATTCGGCCTCCTTGTCATGCTCATAAGGTCCCCACATTGAGGTGCCCCCATGGCGACATTTGCAACTAAAGTTGAGCAAAGAACCAGCCGCCGCTTTGCCCTCAAGCTGCCGGTATCGGTCCGTTGTGATAATGGGCACGTCGAGGAAGTTTCGGCGGAAACGCGCGATGTAAGCGCTCAAGGCGTGTTTTTTTATACTGGCTCGAACCTTGCGCAAGGAACAAAAGTGGAGTTCACGCTCACCCTGCCGCCTGAGATCACGCTTACGGAAAGCATCCGGGTTCGTTGCCGCGGCCGCGTGGTTCGCATCGACGAGGAGCCGCCTCGGGTGGGAGTAGCTGCGATAATTGAGCAGTATGATTTCGTGCCGGAGACAGCCGACGCGTAAAGTTTCGTCCTCAGCAAAGCACCACCCTCCCAAAGCAAAGACCCTGCGCCAAAAGCGCGGGGTTTTTGTTTTAAGCCTCGCCATGACCGCAACAATTCCAGCAGCCGCTCAGGTCGTCGGCGATGTGTACGCCTCGGATGCCTCGGTCAAAGGAAGCGTGCGCGAAACCTCCGGCGGCCTCGAAGTAAGCAATGGAGTCGCAATCACAGCCGGAGAGCATTCCGCCACATTGCGGCTTGCGCGAGGAGGACAAGTCCGCGTTTGCCCGGGAACCAACCTCACCGTCAACACTTCTCCACAAGGACAGGAGCTCATGTTCGCTATGAGCGCAGGATCGCTGGAAGCTGATTACAGCATCCCATTTCTCGCCGATGTGGTTCTCACTCCGGACTATCGAATTCTCATTTCGGGACCGGCAGACGTGAGTGTCTCGATCAGCGCCAACAAAAATGGCGATGCCTGCGTTCGTTCGCGCGGTGATAACTCGTACGTGGTCGTCTCTGAGCTGATGGGCGACGACTTCTATCACCTGAAGCCAGACGAGCAGGTAGTCTTCCATGCAGGACACGTAAAAGATCCAGACGAGAACAGCACAATGGTCTGCGGATGTCCGAGTCCATCGCCCCTGCAGAGAGCCGAAGCCGCCCCGCCACAACCCACTCCAGTTCCGGCCCAGGTCGCGGCTGCCCAGCCCCCGGCACCGACGCCGATTGTCGTTCCCAAATCAGAACCAGAACCGCAGCCCATCTCCACTCCCGCACAAGCGCAGGCGCAAGAGCCTGCACCCACGCCGCAGCAGAGGGCGGCAGCGGCTGCTGCGATCCGAAATGAACCAGCCGTTGCCGCCACAGCCAGTGCAGCAGCGGGATTGCCGCAACAGTCCGCCGGTCCGGTGCAGGTACAAGTCGACGCACCTATGGTCTTTAAAGGTTCAAATATTCAGCCGGATGTGACCGCCACACTCGCCCGAGTTCACATCGAGCGCTTGCCCTGGCCGCAAACCCCGGCCGTAGCTCCTCAGCCGCCAAAATCCTCTGCGCGGAGCGGAGCAGAGGGGAAAAAGGGATTCTTTCGTCGAATCCTGCACGCGCTCTTTGGCTGAGACTGCCTCACAATTGTTTACACGAAGTTCGTGAGCACAATGATCGTGGTATGCGAAAGCTTCGCAATATAACAGTGAGCCTTGAGGACGACGTCGCACGCTGGGCACGTATCGAGGCAGCTCGGAGAAAAACGAGTGTCTCTCGGTTGTTGGGAGGCATTCTCAAAGAGGAGATGCAATCTCGCGATGGCTATCAGCGTGCCATGCGTCGCGCACTAAAACGCAAGCCATTTCTGAATACGAGCGGAGCCCATCCTTCTCGCGACGACATTCATGAGCGGTCCCGTGTTCGTTGATACAACGTCTTAATTGGATCGAGATCGTGTCAGCATTTGGGAATCATCGCAGTTGGCGTATCGCTACTTCCTTAAAGAACACTACGTCCTTGTTGCTATGGTTCTGTAGTCCGAACCAACCCTCATTCGGGCGGCGACCCCGCTCCGGCTCAAAGCTGGCCTTCTTGGCCGGAACAGGATCTCCCTCTTTGTAATCTGTAACCTTTTGCCCGTTGACCACTACGGTGGTTCGAGGCCCGTCAAGAGTAATTTCCATGGTGTTCCATTCGGGGCCAGGTTTTCCCGGCTCGGCGAGCGGCTTCGTAAGTGAATAGAGGGTGCCTGTGACGTGGTAATCGTCCTCCTTTGAGCGCTCGGGATGATTGTCTATCTGCACTTCGTATCCGTAATGGACGGGCATCCATGCCTCGCGCGGTTCAATGGGAATGCGGATGAAGACGCCTGAATTGTCGTTTTCGTCTCGCATGCGGTAGACGACGCGCAGAACGCAATTTCCGATTTTGCCTCCCGTCCAGTAAAGCAGGCCCATACCGCCGTGCGTATGGATAAGTCCGTCGTCGACGGTCATTTCGCCTGGCCCAACATGCCTCCAGCCGGAGAGATCGCGTCCGTTAAAGAGCTGTTTCCAGGAGGTCTGTTGCGCCTGCATAGAGCCGAGCATCGTGAAAACAAAGAAGAGCAGAATCGTTTTTGTCATAGATTATGTTCGCTAAACCTGCGGAGAGTTCCAGCGTTTGATGACGCGGTAGTCGTGCTCAAATCCCAGAATACTAATCGTCCCTGTACCGAGCATAAATAGCTGGCCCCGATCAGGCGTAAGCTCCAGCCACACCGCAGTGAGAATTCTCAGTACGTGACCGTGTGCGAATAAAGCAACATCTCCATCGACTTGGAGACATTCTTCGATGACCCGCTGAACGCGCGTGCCTACGTGCTGAACCGACTCGCCGTCGCTAACTCCGTCGCGCCACAGCGACCAGGTCGGACGATCCTTGCGGATTGCTGCGGTGGTCCGGCCTTCATACGCTCCGTAGTCCCATTCTTTAAGATCGTCGGTCACGCGAGCAACATCGCCATAGCCGGCCAGACGACAGGTTTCTCTGGCGCGCTGCATGGGGCTCACCAGCACCAGCGCGAATTTGCGGCCGTTCAGCTTGTCTCGCAGCTCCTCTGCCTGGCGGATTCCGCTCGGCAGCAGTGGCAGGTCAGTGCGTGAAGTATGCATACCCTTGGCCGACCATCCGGTTTCGCCGTGACGCATCAGCCAGATTTCTTTTTTGGAGTCGATCATCGCTCGTGTGAAATGTGACTTTGATGCTGAGATGCTTCGCGGCTATTTTGGTCTTCCGAACAGCCGGATACGAACATCGGGCCAAAACTCTTTGGCGAGATTGTAAGCAGCGTCGAATGCAATGCGAGAGCCCATCGAATAGGCAAAGTCTCCAGCGTTGCGCTCGTCGGCAGGGTAATACGTTCGGCTGATGCCGCTTGAAGTGGCTGCCGCCAGGATTTCCGGAGCGTTGAAGCGTTGATGGCCCGAATCGGTGCGCGTGCTCAGCACTCGTGTGACGGAATACACCGCTCGCGCCATAAACGTGCCATTCTCCATTCGGTAATAGCGTGGATCGGTGTGGAAGACCGATGGGTACACTCCAATCCCAAAGAATTGAGCAGTGGCAACGTCGGCCAGATCGGCTCCATAACGCTTGATGTATCCCTTTCCGCCCCGTCCGTAGCCGTGGTGGACATCGATGGCTTGATCGAATCCCGCCTCGACAGCAACTCCGGCGAAGGTGAATGGATTGATGAAGTTCTTTTCCACCTGGCTGAATTTCTGAGCGGGACTGAGCGGCGGGACCTTGGTATCGCGTCCTTCGACGATCAGACGATTTGGGCTGATTAAATCGAGGACTTTATTCTCCAGCGTCTTCGATTTAGTTTTCTTAGGCCGAGCTTCCGCTGTCTGCGGAGCCGTTGTCTGCGCCACAGTTGCTGCAGAGATTAGACACAGGGCAAAAACGCACAGCAGGCGTGGCGCAGGCATTCGGGGAGTGTATTGAAGCCGGCTGCCGTTGGCAACCGACTTACTTCACCAGCACCGGTTGCAGCGGAGCATCTTCGGTGTGAACCGCGCCGATGGCGCTAACGATGACATCGACCACCGCGTCTTCGCCAACAACCGTGTTCAGCATCATGTGATAGATGTGACGCTCAGGCCAGTGAATGTGGAAGTGCTGGTGGATGAACGCTGCGCGCTCGCGATCGGCAGTATCGATCACGCGTTCTGCGTGTGAATGCGAAGTGCAGTACTGGCGCACGCGGTTGATCTTGAACTCACGGGGAGCGTAAAGGAATACATGAAATGTGTCTTCGCGACTAGCTAGATGATAAGGAGCTCCACGTCCAACAATTACGCGCTCTCCTTCATCTGCCGCTTTAACGAAAACTGAACGCGTCAGGTCGCACATTTTGTTGCAATCGAAATCGTCGGCGCCGAGGACCCCGCGTTCTGCGCCTCCGCCCCAGAACAACCTGCTCACACGCGAAAAGAAGGGATCGGGATGTTCGTCGAGCTTCTTGACCGCCTCGACGTCGACCTTTGCCATTTTGGCGATGTCGAAGATCAGTGACTTGTCGATGAGTTTCCAGTTAAGACGACGGGCAAGCTGGGCAGCGATCTCAACACCGCCACACCCGACTTCGCGGTCGATAGTGATGTTGCGTATAGCCATGAATACAACAGTTTCTGGTTTCCAGTTTCAGGTTTCGGCAAAGCCAATCCTCATCATTGTTGCCGAACCCAACCTTTCAGCAGGATCTAACGTGGCGGTAACTGGCTTAGCCGAAACTCGAAACCTGAAACTCGAAACGCCTCTCTCTTTTGGCTTTGCCGAAAACTTGAAACCTGAAACCCGAAACCCGAAACGCCTTTCTGCCTCAATGGGCCCCGCCTGGACCTGCGCCAGGCTTGTTCCTTCGCATCAGGAAGGCCAGCGGGACCATCATCCCACAAACGATGGCGAAGATGAAGATCACATCGTTGTAGGCCAAGGCGGCGGCCTGCTGTTGCACTCGGCCGTAGATCATGTGGTACGCCCGCTGGGATGCATCCGCCGCGCTGTAGCCTGCGCCTGTCATGGCGTGAGCTATGCCTTCAACGCGGCTGGTAAACGCCTGGTTCGTATTAGTGAGATGCGACACCAGGTCGCTCTGGTGCTTCTGCGACCGTTGCGCCAGCAGCGTCTCTACGATGGAAATCCCGACGCTTCCGCCCATATTGCGTGCCAGGTTGACCATGCCTGAGACCTGATTGTTTTTGCTCCGCGGCACTCCGACGTATGAGAGCGTATTGATAGGTACGAACAGGAAAGCGATTCCGGCTGCCTGGTAAATGCGAAGCCTCACGGCTTCCGCAAAGCTGATGCCGAGGTTCAGCTCGGTCATGTGAAAGAGGGCGATACAGCAGGCGAGGAATCCAAGCGCGATCAGCCAGCGGGCGTCGTAGTGGGTGACGAGAAACCCAACCAGCGGCATCAGGAGCATCACCGCTACGCCGCCCGGAGAAAGAGCCATTCCCGCCTGCTCGGCGGTGTATCCCAGCAGCGTCTGCAGGTACTGCGGGATGAGCACGGTAGTTCCAAAAAGGGCGAGGCCGAGCATCACCATCATCACGAACGAGATGGTGAAATTGCGGTTCTTGAACATCCGTACATCGACAATCGGGTCCTTCTGGTAGTACTCCCAGAAAATGGCTACGACGATGGCCGAGACGGCGACGATGGCAAACGTGAGAATGAAGTTCGACTGTAACCAGTCCTCGTGCTCGCCTTTGTCGAGAACAACCTGCAGACAGCCAAGACCGACGCCGACCAGAGCCAAGCCGATGTAATCGATCTTGATTCCGGCATTGCGCCGCTCGGCCATCTCCGGCGGGTCCTCGACGAGGCGATTCGTCAGAAACAGTGACAAAACCGCAACCGGAACGTTGATGAAGAAGATCCAGCGCCAGTCATAGTTGTCGGTAATCCAGCCACCGAGCGTAGGACCTATGGCTGGCGCGAGGACGACGGCCATGCCGTAGAGCGCAAAAGCTGCTCCGCGCTTTTTTGGCTCAAATGTGTCGGCGAGAATTGCTTGTTCGCTGGGCGCGAGCCCGCCGCCGCCGACTCCCTGCAGCACCCGGAAGAGGATCAGTAGCGGAAGGCTCGGGGCCAGTCCGCACAGCAGGGAACTGGCTCCGAAGAGCGCGACGCAAGTCATGTAGAAGCGTTTGCGTCCGAGGAAGTCGGAGGCCCAGCCGCTCATGGGCAGAATTACCGCGTTTGAAACCAAATATGACGTTAATACCCAAGTGCTCTCGTCCGTGGTGGCCGACAGACTGCCCGCGATGTGCGGCAAAGCGACATTGGCGATGCTGGTGTCGAGCACCTCCATAAATGTCGCCATGGTGACCGTGAGTGCGATCGCCCAGGGATTGTGGCGGGGGCGCCAGTCTTGGTGCTGCTTGAATTCCCTGACCTCGAGTTTGTCCGCTGTTGCCGGCATCGCACAGTCGTTTGTCATTCCGAACGAAGTGAGGAATCCCTACCGAACCCAGAATTTTTCGTGGTTATAGGGATTCCTCGCTTCGCTTCGGAATGACAAAAAGGAAGCGTTATCGCACCTTCACCTTAGGCTCGACCGACATGCCAGGCCGCAGCAGATGATCCTTGTTCTGATCCGGATCAAGCAAGATGCGTACGGGAATGCGCTGCACGACTTTCACGTAGTTGCCGGTTGCGTTCTCCGGAGGAAAGAGACTGAAGCGTGCGCCGCTGGCGCCGCCGATGGCCTGCACTTTGCCGTGGTAGTCACGACCGGTCGCGTCCACTTTGATATCGACCGGCTGGCCTGGCTTCATGTTCTTGAGCTGGGTTTCTTTGAAGTTGGCGGTGATCCAGACGTCGTCAATATCGACCAGCGACATCAACGCCTGGCCGGGCTGCACGTATTGACCGACTTCGGCAGTCCGATGCCCGACAATTCCATGAACCGGCGCAGTAATTTTCGTGTACTGCAGGTTGAGCTGCGCCTGTTCGAGTGCGGCTTTGTTCTTTGCTGCGGTTGATTGCGCGGAATTGGCGCGTGCTTCCGTGACGTTGACCTGGCGGGGACCCGTCAGCGCACTGCGCAGATTGGCCTGTGATTGAGCGACTTTGGCTTGAGCCTGAGTAATTCCCGCCTGAGCTGCGATCACGTTATCGTGCGCGCTCTGAACTTCGGCGGCTGTGCTTTGCGCAGTCGCCACAGCAGCGTCGTATTGCTGCTTGGAAATTACGTCTCTCTCGACCAAAGGCTTATAACGCTGAACGTCGGCTTGAGCTTTGTTGTTGTTCGCGATGGCGGCTTGCTCTTTTGCTTTAGCCGCATCAAGGTTCTTTTGCGACGCATCAAGTGCAGCTTGCGCATTGTTTACATCAGCGTGTGCAGCAGCGGTTTGGCTCTGAGTGTTGATGGACGTAATCGGCACGTTGTAGTTCGCAGCGGCGGCCTGTGCCTGCGAGTCGGCGTAGTCAGCTTGTGCTCGGGCTAATGCGACTTGGTAGTCGCGGGGGTCGATCTCGACCAGGACTTGCCCCGGTTGAACTTCCTGATTGTCTTCTACATGAACCGCGGTTATATACCCGCCGACGCGCGACCCGATCTGTGCGATGTGGCCATCGACCTGGGCATCGTCGGTATCTTCGTACTGACGCGCGTGGAGCCACCAGAGGAGTGCTCCGACAGCGAGGATCACAACTACAATCGGAGCGATCTTCTTCAGGCGAGTTTTGCGTTGAGCCGTTCGCGCAGCCGCTTCTTCTTCCTCGCGCGACTTCTCCTGATCGACCGGCTGCGGACCTGTTTGACCGGGCTGCGGCTCGGTCTCGGTACGTTGTTGCGGCCTCGGCCGTCCGTCGCCGGTTGCGACTTGCTGCTCTTCTACTGTGTCTCTCGGCTTTTCCTGCGTCGCGGCCATTACTTGCCTCCCAAATAAGTTGCGGCGTTCTGTCTCGCCTCGCCTAATGCGCGAGCCAGACTGAGTTTTGCCAGATTATGGATATAAAGACTGGCTACATATTGGTTTTGTGCGTTCACCAACGATCCCTGTGCCTGGACTACCTCTAAATTGTCGGTCACGCCGGCTGTAAATCGTTCTCGTGCTTCGGAGAGTTCTTCCTGTGCCAGCTTAACCGTTGCGTCCGCGACCTGCACCTGCTCCGCGGCGGCGTTGATATCGAGAAATGCCGTGCGAATCTCGGCGTCAATGCGTGCCTGAAGATCCGATAGTCGATCCTTACTCTGCTTCAACTCGGCCGAGGCTTGATCGATGTCCCCGCGAATGCGTCCTTCTTCGAAAATGGGAAACTGAACTCCGCCTGCGGCGACAAATGTGCCGTGCGAACTGCCCGGGCTGATGCCGATGTCTCCAAAATTGCCAGTGAACGACAGACTCGGGAGGCGCTCAAAATGGGCAGCTCGCTGCGACGACTCGGCGGCGCGAACTTGCGCTTGCGCTTGCCGGTAGTCGAGCCGAGATTGGTACGCCTGGTGAACTGCTTCTTCCTGCGTCATTGTGGGTGCGGCGATGAACTGGAGCGTGTCGCTCAACTCGTATTTCTGATCCAGCGGAAGGCCGATTACGCGTGCCAACGCGATCTTCGATTTGTCGAGATTGTTTTGCTGAACGATCAAATCCTGCTTGCGCGCCTGCAGTTCCACCGCAGCGCGAAGGCCATCGATCTTGGCGGTCACACCTGCCTGATGCATCTGTTCCGCCTGGTTCACGATTGCCTGTGCCGTCTGTACCTGTGCCTGCGCGTTTACCACGTTCGCTGCCGACGTGAGCACCTGAAGATAGGAGTTGCTTACCGAGAACACTACCAACTCAAGCGCATTCTGATACGAAAATTGCGCAGCTTTCAGGTTCTCGACGGCTGCGCGGATGCTCTGATACTGCGACAGACCAGCGCTGGCAGTGAGATAAGCGCGCGCGTCGAAGTTCGAAAATGGTCCGATGATGGTAGGCACGCCGGGGAACTTAAATCCCATTGCCGCAAGGTTGACCTCCTGTACGCTCTCGCCCACGCGTCCGGTGAGATCGGGCAGCATCTGTTGGAGGGCTCGCCAACGCTGCGCCCCGGCGGAAGTAATGCCTTGCTCGGTGAGGAGCGCGCCCAGGTTGGCTTTCAGGCCGCGATTGATCGCGTCCTTCAACGAAAGCTGGATCACCTGATCCGTGGCTTTTTCTGTAACCACGCTGCCGCCGAACGGATCTTGCGCGGAGGACCGCGATGTCGGGATCTCCGCGGCCATGGCTGAAGCTGAAGCGCCAGAAGACTGGGCGCCTGAGGATTGTGGTGCGGGAGCCGATGGAGCCCCGATTTGGGCAAATGTCGCCAGCGAAGAAGCGACCACGAATGTCGAAATGCGATGGGTAGATCTAAACACTTGCAAAATAGAACCCCATCGTGTCATGCGTCCTCCGGAAATCTTGGGAATCGACTCGCGCTGGAAGGCTCACACAACGCAAGCTGTTGAAAATCGGCCAAAAAAACAGTTGCCGAGGAATAGATGTTGTGACTCCACGCCGGGTTCTTCTCGCTAAATTACGCTGTTGTGGACGCGATCTCGCGACGAGAACCGGCTAACGTCCGGTTGGATTCCGTCTAGCCAGTGCGGGATTCACAAAAGTAAGTAAAAACTTACTTTTGAATGTAATTGCGCCGTCTCATCAGCCAAGCGGCTTGTCCGTTGGCTCCACGAGCCCTTCATAGCATTCGATACACAGCCACTCACGACCGTTGGTGTAGCCCGAGGTATGCTCGCCGCCACCATCCGCATTTAGCTCCCAATGACACAGGGTACAAAATTCCCGAGGCCATCCACCAATCACAAGCTTGAAGTCGAGATCATCCTTCAACGTCGTGTCGAAAAAAATGCGACCGCTGCTAATTTCCACCAACGTGTCCAATGGCTTCCATTGGCGCTTGCGCCATGCGAACTTTTGCAATTCTGGCAGCTGTTCCCGAAGGTATGCTGCGTCCCACTCCTCGCCGTGAATTCTCACAATCTCAAGCGGTGCCTCTGTTGTTCTCTGCCACTTGGAAATGATTTCCCGGGTTTTGTCGAGCGACACGCCCTGAGAGTTCAGAAGTTGGGCAGCAAAACTGCGACTCTCTCTTAGCAATCCCAGCAGCAGGTGCTCCGTACCGATGTGCGTATCTGAAAGTCGATCAGCTTCTTCCGCTGCGTAGGCGAGCACGCGCTTGGATTCATTGCTGAGAGGCAGGTCAACCGAAGTCGATGTTTTTTCTCGGAACGTGGTGTGAGCTTCAATCTGGTTCCGAATCGATTTCACGTTTGCTTGAGAGTGCAGGCAGCGGTGGGTCAGTGCTTTATCTTCTCGGAACAATCCGAGCAGCAGGTGCTCGGTTTCAATATAAGGCGAGCCAAACTGGCTGGCTTCGTATCGTCCAAAGAAAATAACACGCCTGGCCTTCTCCGTACAACGTTCGAACATGATTTGCTCTTTCCAGAGCATCACATTTTATTCCGTGTGGTTATTGGCGAGGTCAATCAACAATTTGACCGCATGTAAACTCTGAAAGCGTGAATCCGGTTACGAACTTGAAAAAAGTTGAAGAGTACCTGAAGTCGATTGAGAACGGCGATTTCGCCTACATCGTCAATCTGTTTTCTCCTGATGCCGTTCTAGAACAACTTCCGAATCGAATCTATCCGAACGGAATTCGCTCTGGGGTTTCCAAGATGGCCGAAGCATTCGAGAAGGGGCGGAAGCTGCTATCGAATCAGAGCAATGAGATCAAGAGTTCTATCGTGGACGGGGATAAATTGTCGATCGAGGTCCTCTGGACCGGCACACTCGCACTAGCCTTTGGTGGCTTGTCAGCGGGGTCCCAGATGCGCGCCCACTCCGCCATGTTCTTTCAATTCAAAGACGGGAAGATCGCCAGCCAACGGAATTATGACTGCTTCGAGCCATGGTAGAACACAGCGGTGGTCTAATGACGGTAACGCTATCTGCACCTCCGTGTTCCGATTGAGTTGCCTATTCGTTGCCCTATACACTCCGGGAACAATGAACCGAGCCGTCCGAAGTCGCCGCAAAGTGTTCGGACAGCTCCTGGAGCATGCCCGTCGTCAGCCGCATCGAGAATGCTGTGGAATTTTGGCGGGGCAGAACCGCGTAATCACGCGGGCGTTTCCTGCGAGGAACGTCGCGGTTGATCCGGTGAGGAATTACGCGATTACGCACACGGAGATCGTGCGTCTGATGGGGGAATGTCGCGAGCGCCGGCTCGAATTCTTCGGGATCTACCACTCCCATCCGCACTGGCTGGACGCGAACGAGCCTTCGCAACGAGACATCGAACTGGCCTACGATTCTGAAGCAATTCATTTCATCGTCAGCCCTCGGCCATACGCAACTACTCCGGTCCGGGCATTTTCGATCCAAGATGGGCGTGTGACGGAACTTGAAATTCAAGTACTACCCTGACGCAGAAGCAAGACTGCGGTTCTGGCTCGGTCTGCCCTGTCAGGGACAGTGATTGATGAGCGAGGCCTGCGAGACTGTCACCGATTTCTGGTTCAACGCTCTAGGAGCAGTTTCATGGTTGCTGTGTTCTAAAACCAAAACACAAGATGTTTCGACTCCGGCCTCCCGCGCCCGACCCACCGAGCGCAACTGCAGCGCTCGGCGGGTCCCCGGAAACGCGCGGGAACCCTCCTCCGCTCAACATGACAGAGTCTGCTTGTTGTGCACACTAACTCTGAAACAGCCATAGAACATTTTTGTCGTTAGCGTAGACACTTGCAGACTTGTATGTCTCCACACTCCGAGTCCCGCGTTTTGTGCGGGACGAACGAAAATAGCCCATGCAGCGAAGCGGAATGGTGGCAATGGTGGTTACCGTGCCGAGTCCGGCTTCCAGCCGGACGAATGAGAATTTTGGGTTATTCTCATTCCCGCCTCAAAAACCGAAATTCTCAATCGTCCGGCTGAAAGCCGGACTCGATCCCGTTTTGTCGTTTCACCCGCCATTCCGCTTCGCTGCATGGCGGGCTACTTCCACGCGTCCCGCCGATGGGCGGGACTTCTTTGACAACGTATGAGGTAATTGAGCTCCAGTCCACGATTTCCCCATGGCCTGTAGATTATTCTGCAGTGGTGATCCGCACAGTTGCTGTTCAAGGTTATCGGTCGCTTCGTAATCTAATCCTGCCTTTAGGTCAACTCAATGTAATCACTGGAGCAAATGGGAGCGGAAAATCCAGCGTGTATCGGTCGCTGCGTCTGCTGGCCGATGTAGCTCAGAATGCCGTCCTCGGGTCTCTTGCCCGCGAAGGCGGTCTGCCTTCTACCTTCTGGGCAGGTCCGGAGACGATTGCGCGAAGCGTTCGGCAAGGCACACATGCGGTCGAGGGACTTGCTCGACGAAACGTGGCCAGTCTTAAACTCGGCTTTGGTGGCGATACATATGGCTACAGCATCGATCTGGGATATCCGCCGCCACCACCGCCACCTACAATGTTCGAGCTTGATCCTCGGATAAAGCGCGAATGTGTATGGCACGGACCGGTTTACCGAAAATCATCTGCCTTGGTAGATCGAAGGAATAACTTTGTCTGGCTCGCAACCATGAAAGATGAGGAGCCAGTGATGCTGACGCAGCATCTGGCCGATACGGACAGCATGCTTGCCAGTGTCGCGGATCCGCAACGTGCTCCGGAGATGTTAGAAATTCGTGAAGCCGTTCGCGGCTGGCGATTCTATGATCACTTCCGCACAGACACTGAATCTCCGGCGAGAGCTTCTCAGATCGGCACGTTCACACCGGTTCTACATCACGATGGCAGCAACCTTGCAGCGGCGTTACAAACGATTATCGAAATTAGGTCTGACGAAGCACTCGCCAAGACTCTCGAAGATGCCTTTCCGGGTAGCCGACTTTACATAGAGGTTCAGAATGGGCGCTTCGAACTTCAGTTGCAGCAGCATGGGCTGCTTCGCCCCCTCTCTGCAGCCGAACTGTCCGATGGAACGCTGCGGTATCTCTTGTGGGCGGCTGCTCTTCTCACGCCGCGTCCACCGCAGCTGATGGTGCTCAACGAACCCGAAACCAGCTTGTCCCCGGACCTGTTACCGGCCCTTGCCAGGCTGATTGTCGCCGCAGCTTCTCACACGCAGATTATCGTGGTCTCGCACGCGTCCATCCTCATAGACTCGCTGGCATCAGCACCTATCTGCACACGCCTACATCTTCAGAAGGCGTTTGGCGAAACCACATTAGAGGGCGCAAACCCCTTCACGAGTCCGAAGTGGGCTTGGCCAGCACGGTAACCTCGACAGGTGGAGCGACCTTACGCATCGCCCAGAGTGCACGTATTCCGAGTAAACCGAAAGTCAATTGTTGAAATCAGGCATTATCACTCAATGAGTGAAATGGTGACCTGTGAACAATTGCCACACAGCAGAAAACTGGGCTCTTCACTCCCCCCGACCGGGGCAGGATGCTGGAGTTCTTCGCAGACCTGATGCGATCGTGAATGCCGGCGGTACGACCAGCATCACGCGAAAGCGCATCCATTGCATTGAGCCGCAGGATTGCCACTCGCAATTCCCATTCTTTCCGACTTCGCCGGGCGTGAACTTTGAGTCGAGTATCACAAATTCACCTCGGCCTTTTAGCAACTTCTCGCGCACCTTGCCTTGGTTCGCCACGTCCTCGTCGTTCCGCGGCCATAGGTCATGGTCAAGTGCGGCGCCGGCAACTTTCGCGTCCGCGTGGGAAAGCACGAACCAAAACTGGATTCGGCGCGGTTTGACGGCGTCCTGCGCGGCGACGCCGTAATCGGTAGTCAGATCTGTCGGGTGCCGGAAGTGATAGGGCGGCGTGACCAGGAAGATGTAGTCCAACACATGGTCATCTGCGGTGGGCACCGTTGGACCGATTCCGAAGTGCCAGCCGTGAATGCCGTTCGTCTCCTGCGGCGTGACCTTGAACAGGAGGTCAGTGCTCAGCGGCTGTGTGAACGACTCTCCAGCCTTTACTTCGCCGGTGAAACTGAATTCCTTACATTTGCTCTGTGCTCGAGCTGCGCCGGAATTCGACAACACCAAGAGGAGAATGAGAATTGATCGCAGTATCAGCACTTCACACTGTGCTTGCAGACATACAACCATAATCTACCGTAACAGGGGTTTACACTCATCCCGAAGCAACGAAAACACCGGCAGAGGCTCACAGTCACAATTTGTGACAATTATTCCCTGTTCCTTTCCCTGATCATTGGGAAGGTATTGGCAACAATCTTTGTAAGTAGCTGATTGGAAATCAGTAAGCGGAAAACTCCTAGTATCGCTGTTAATTCCCTGGTGGGAGGGGAAAATTTGCGGATTTTGGGCAGAATTCGAGGATTTTGCGCCCTTAATTTTTCAGTTCGCTGCAAAATTCGCTGTTCAAGGAAATGGCTTTTGCACTGGCGACTTGGCCGCCTACAGCGCTCGCTCGTAATTCACTTCGGCCCGACCTCCCACCACGGCCTCAGGTCTAACCGCCTCCCGGTATGCCGTTCCGAGTTTGGAGGTCCCAGCCGGAATCTTCAATGGCAGCCGGTAATCGCGCGCAGATGAGTGGCCGGCGCGAATCCATCCCACGCGGGTAAGTAGCGAGCCAGCGAGGCTCGCGGCTGATGCTGCGCGCACCAGGTTCTTCGAGCGCGAGTCCTTGGTGAAAATTGCCGCAAGGCGCAGCGCGAGGGGAAGGGGCCCGGAGAGGACGCCGCCGAGGCGCGTGATCGCTCCGCTGAATCCTTTCTTGATTGCCTCGCTCGCGGGCTTCTTTTCCATTTCGAGTTTCACGCCTTCGAGCGTTTCGCCTGCCGACGCGGCGATTCCGAGGATATTGAGCGCGCGGCTTTCCTCATGTCCCATGAGCTGAATTGCAGATACTCCGGCGGCGAGCCCGGAAAGGGCGAAGTGAGTCGGCAGCGTGTCGATGTTCTCGTTCCAGACTGGGATTGCTGTTGCTCCGATGAGAACGCCGGTGTACGTCGCCATTCCCAATCCGGCAAGAGCTGCGAATAGTCCCGCAGCGCCTTCGATGATTTTGAGCATTGTCCCGGAGCCATTGCGCCGAGCCCAGTTGACGATCTTGGCTGCAGTAGCACTCGGCCCAAAGAGGCTGACGATGTAAACGCCGACCGACATCGGACTCTGCACTTTGAAGACGCGCAGCATGTTCAGGAAACGCGACGGGACTCCCAGGTCGGAAACCAGGAGCGCCGGAGAAAGAATCGAGCCGATAGCCGCTACCGTTCGTGCATCATTCACGAGCTCCGTTGCCGCTCCGGTCATCTGTGCAAACTCAGCGATTACGGCAGCGGCTCCGGCTGCTCCGCCAACGAAGAAATAAACAGGAATTTCCCAGCTCCACTGCGGCTCTTTAAGCATGGGAATGCCGTAGTAGCCGGTTTCAACACTGGCTATGGGAATTGGGGAACCACCAGGACGCGCACCGATTGCTTCCACGCG
Organism: Terriglobales bacterium; assembly: GCA_035764005.1. Classification (NCBI taxonomy): domain Bacteria; kingdom Pseudomonadati; phylum Acidobacteriota; class Terriglobia; order Terriglobales; species Terriglobales bacterium. Next base: position 12,482 of record DASTZZ010000024.1, on the reverse strand, counting down.
ACCAGTCCGCAACGCCTCGGTGCGGATGGCTTCGAGGCGACGCTCGCGGCGCTGAAATGAAATGTCGGGATCGCTGACTTGCAGCCGAGAGGGAAGTGCCGAATCGGTCATTGCCGGCCTCCCAGAAACGCCAGCAGCGTTCCCACTGCGAGCACGCCTGCGCCGATCGCAGCCGATTTCCATCCGCGCTCAGCGTAGATGGTGGGAATCTCCGGCTGCGGTGGCAGATTGTATTGCCGTGGATCGCCGCGCGTGATGAAGAACGCGTGAATGCCGCCGACGCTCGTCTCTGTGGGATCGTAGAGCGTCGCATCTTCCATTCCTTCTTCATGCAATTTTTCGAGACGCCTTGCGGCCTCCGCTCGCAGATCATCCAGCCTGCCAAACTTAATTGACTCGGTGGGACACGCGTGCGCGCAGGCGGGAGTGAGTCCGACTTTCTGCCGGTCGTAGCAGAACGTGCATTTGAATGCTCGTCCGTCTTCTTTATTGCGTTGAACCACTCCAAAGGGACAGGCCACCACGCAATACGAACAGCCATTGCAGATGTCGGGTTGGACGTACACACCGCCGAATTCCGTGCGCACGATCGAACCTGTGGGACACGCTTCAAGGCATCCAGCGTTTGCGCAATGCTTGCAGACATCGGAAGAGAATGTCCATGAAGCGATATCAGGACTGTTTCCGCCGTGTCCGATCTCGGGCGGATGTTCTACGAACTTGACGTGTCGCCATGTCGAGTGGCCGACTGCGCCGGTGTTGTCGTAGGAGAAGCCAGTCCAGTTCAGGCCGTCTTCGCCGAGGTCGTTCCATTCTTTGCAGGCGACCTCGCAGGCTTTGCAGCCAATACAGAGCGTCGAGTCGGTAAGGAATGCAGTCGTTGCGCTCATGCTGCCTCCTTCATCTTTGCGTGCAGCTCGTCGAGCGCCGCTTTGCCGCGCGGACGCCGCCCGGGACGAATGTCGCAGATCAGCGCCTTGGTTTCCATGATGCGCACGTTTGGCTCTTCGGAGATCGCCAGCAGATCATTCACTGTGTCGCCGACCGCAATGCCCCGGCGGCCCCAGTGGTAGGGAAGTCCGACTTGATGCACGCGCCGTCCTTCAACCATGAATGGCCTCATGCGCGGTGTGACCAGAACGCGCGCCTCGATAATTCCGCGCGGGCTCATGATGGTCGCGTATCCGCCATGCTCGATGCCAAGCTCCTGTGCCATTTCGGGAGAGATTTCGCAGAAGAGCTCCGGCTGCAGCTCGGCCAAGTGCGAGAGCGTGCGGCTCATTCCACCTGCCGTGTGATGCTCGGTCAAGCGATACGTCGTGAGCACGTGCGGGAACCGTTTGTCATACGGGAAGCCGTAAGCGTTGTCCGGACGCTCCTTTTTCTTAGCCGGAGGATTATGGGGATGCTTTGGATACAGCTCGTTCTTGACTACCGGCTCCAGCGGCTCGTAGTGCGTCGGCAGCGGACCATCTTTCAATCCGCTCGACACCCACAGCCATCCGACGCCGTCAGGATGCATGATGAACGGTTTATCACCGGCAATTGCTTTCATGCCCTCCGCGCCAGGGTCAGGCCGATAATCCGGGGCCACGTCTTTCTTGAAATCGGGCACGTCTTCGCCCGTCCACTGGCGTTTGTTCTGGTCCCACCAGACCAGCTTCTTGCGCTCGCTCCACGGCTTTCCATCCGGACGGGCCGATGCGCGGTTGTACAGGATGCGACGATCCGATGGCCAAGAGAATCCCCACCCGTGGCCAAGGTAGTCGTGCGGCTTGCGCATGTTGGAGATGTTGTGTCCCGGTTTGGGATGAACGCCGGAATAAATCCAGCAGCCACAGGCGGTGCTACCGTCATCCTGCAGCTCGGTGTATTCGCGCACCAGTTCGCCTTTATCGGTGCGATAGCCGTTGATCTCGCAAATCACGGCATCGACCTTCGGCTCGCGAATCGCGCCTTCGGTGGGATAGTCCCAGGTGAGAGCATTCAGGCCGGCATCGCGTTTTCGAGTTGAACCTTTGGCCTTATCCTTCATGCGGCGGCCAAGGTGGTACATGAACCAGGTCTCGCTGCGGCAAGCGCCAGGAGGCTCGACTGCCTTTTCATGGAACTGAAGCAGACGCTGCGTGTTGGTGAAGCTGCCCTCTTTCTCTACGTGCGAAGCCGCGGGAAGAAAGAAGATTTCTGTAGCGATGTCTTCGGTCTTCAGCTCACCGCGCTCGATCTCCTGCGAGTCGTACCAGAAGGAGGCCGTTTCGGTTTCGACGAAATCACGTACGACCAGCCATTTCAATTTGCTAAGAGCAGTGCGCTGCAGCCTACCATTCGCGGCTCCGACTGCCGGATTCTGGCCCATGACGAAGAGCCCTTCCATCTTCCCGTCCTGCATGTCGAGCCAGTAGCCCGACTCAGAATGGTCGCCGGTGACTCGCGGCAGCCAACCGAAGCCAAACTCGTTGTCTTTCGTTGCTGCTTTGCCGTACCAGGCTTTTAACAAGCTCACGATGTACTTCTCAAAATTGCTCCACCATCCCGCTTTGCTGCGATGGCGTTTGACGTACTGATCGAGGCTATGGGCATCGCTTTCCCAAAATGGCATAGGAATGTAGCCAGGAAGGATGTCGTAGAGCGTGGGAATATCCGTTGAACCCTGAATGCTGGCATGACCACGCAGGGCAAGAATTCCACCGCCGGGTCGCCCGATATTTCCGAGCAGAAGCTGAAGGATGGCAGCGGTCCGAATGATCTGCACTCCATTTGAATGTTGCGTCCAGCCGACGGCATAGCAAATTGCTCCGGTTTTGTCAGGCCCTGAAGCGTTCGAGAATACGTGCGCCACCTTGAGGAACTGCTCCTTCGGAACGCCGCACACGCGCTCCACGAACTCAGGCGTGTAACGCGCGAAGTGCCGTTTGAGCACGTTGAAGACGCACATTGGATTCTTTAGGGTGGGATCAATCTCGTGTTTGGTCAGGTCGCCGGCTTCTCCGCCACGATCTTTTCCGTGACCTCCGCCCGCGCTGGCGTGCCCGGGCTTCGTAGCATCGCTGTGTGCCGGTTCGCCTTTATATAGCCAGGTTTCCGGCGAGTATTTCTTTTCTTTTTCATCCCAGCCCGAGAACACACCATCAAGATCGTCGGGCAGCTTTACGTCATCGCGCAGGATCGTCGCAGCGTTGGTGTAATGAACGACGTACTCGCGGAACTCTTTCCCTTGTTCGAGAACGTAATGGATGAGTCCGCCGAGGAAGGCAATGTCGCTCCCAGAACGCATCGGCACCCAAATATCGGACATCGCCGAGGTTCGCGTGAACCGTGGATCAACATGAATGATCTTTGCGCCGCGCTTTCGCGCCTCCATCACCCACTGGAATCCGACAGGGTGGTTTTCTGCCATCGAAGATCCCATAATGAGGATCGCGTCAGAGTTGGCAAGGTCCTGCTGAGCTGTGGTGGCGCCGCCGCGTCCGAACGAGGTTCCCAAACTGGGAACCGTTGAGCTGTGTCATATACGGGCCTGGTTGCTGATGCAAACCATTCCCAGGCCGCCGCTGAATAGTTTCTTGATCAGGTAGTTTTCTTCGTTGTCGAGGGTTGCGCCGCCGAGGTGGCCGATGGCCTTGGTCTGCATCACCGGATGACCCTCTTTTTCTTCTTCGAATGTGTCTTCGCGCGATTTCCAGAGCCGGTCGGCGATCATGTCCATCGCCTGCTCCAAATCGAGCGACTCCCATTCCCGGGAATATGGCCGGCGATACTTGACTTTGGTTTCACGCGTCGGGCTGGTGACTAGCTCAAAGCTGTCGGCCCCTTTCGGACAGAGATGCCCACGAGAAATCGGCGACTCGGGATCTCCCTCAATGCTGATCAGCTTGCCATTCTTATGAAACGCGAGCTGCCCGCAACCGACGCCGCAATATGGGCAAACGGACCGAGCCACCTGCGCGCCATCAAACTTCGGCTTGAGATTGCGCGTGCGCTCACTCATGGCCTCCGTTCCAGTGCCATCGGCGCCAGTCTTGATTTGCTGCACCAGAGGCCAATTTGAGAGCAGATCCTTGAGCATGAGACAGTCCTCCACCAGCAACTATGATGAGAGGATTGCCGCCGGACGCGGGTTGTTCTCAGAGACTGGGCCGGTGTTGTTGCATGTGTAGGAGGTAGCAAAAGGCGCCTCGACTTGCGTCAATTCTGGCCAGGGAGCAAGAGCGGAAAGAATTGGCCCTCCACCTTGTGTCCTCGTGGAATTACGGGAACTCCCGTCAGCAGCGGCTCATTTGTGGCCGAACAAACGCCATCGCGCATTACGTTGATCACGGTGGCGCGACGTGAGCGGCTGGAGTGGTTGGCAAATGATCCGTGGACCAGGCGCGGATGATGAAATGACGCCTCCCCTTGCTTGAGCTCCACGGCAACTGGACTCCTGAACTGCTGCTTTTGTTCTTCGGTCAAGACAGCCTCAATCGCGTTCATGTCGCCTGCGAGTCCCGTAATGGGAAGATCGGGCCAGCGGTGGCTGCCGGGAATGTACTGGAGGCAGCCGTTTTCGCGTGTGGAGTCATCGAGACCGATCCAGCAGGTCAGGTGCGCAAGTGGTTGGGTGCGCGTCCAGTAGGAATAATCCTGATGCCAGGCTACGACTCCGCCATGGTGGGCCGGCTTGCAGAAGAGCTGATCGTGCCAGAAACGCACTGGTCCTTCGAGCAACTGCGATGCCGGAACTGTGAATGCCGGGTTCCACAGCTGATCGTGAAAGCCCGGTGTGATTCGCCAGGCTCCCAGTGCGTGGAAGAGAACGGTATTGGGGTCTCCCGACTCATTCGAGTGGTATTCGTAGAAAAGCTCGTGGCCTGGATGAGACGAATCGGTTAATTCTGCGAGCTCCTTGCGCAGAGTTTCGACCTGATCGTCATCCAAAATGCGCACACCGCTGAGGTATCCATGGTCACGGAAGAACGCTAATTGGTCGCTGCTGAGGCGGTAACGAGCAGTATCCCCGCTTGTCTGATCGAGAAAATTACTGACGGGCTTGTGGTCGAGTGAGAGATCCCGGATCATCACAGCGAAGTGTACTGCAGATCGTTTGAGCGGGTTCGCTCCGAGAAAGAGCCGGTTGGTCTTCGGTGGTAGCTCCCGACTTCAGTCGGGATGCACGCAGCGAAGCCGTGCGTCTATGGAGGCGAGAGAGAGCCGCGCTTTAGCGCACGCGCGAAGCGCGCGTGCACGGGCCAACGCTAGAGCGGCGCTGTGTGCTTGCTGCGAGGCGCGCGGGTTCGCCGTGGTGCCCTCGATTAGGGTCGAGGGCTTCCACCCGAATCCGGACAAGGAAACTACTTCAACCTCATATGCAACCATGGAGAACGCGGCCACGAAACGCCCGACGAGCCTACCCGTCACGGATGTGTCTTCGGGTTGCGATTCAGTCCTCGCGCACCGTGGTCATCTCCTGCGGCGGATCGCCGCCTGCGTATGCCTGAGCAATGATCAGACGTCGAGCTTCGCCCCGCAGAACCGGCAGGCGCGAGCCGAACCAGATTGATCCCAGAACTGAGCAGAAGCCGCCAATGGCGACGGTGAGAGGTGCGCCGATGCGATTCGAGAGCCCGCCGGCCAGCAATGCACCCAGTGGGGCCATGCCCATCATCATCATGGAGTACACCGACATCACGCGGCCGCGGAGTCGGTCCGGCACCATGGATTGAATGAGGGTGTTCGTCGACGCCATTTGCACCATCATGAACATGCCCACAGGAATGAGCAGCACCGCCGAAACCCAGAACATTCGCGAAAAACCAAACATGGCAAGGAAAACGCCGAAGCAGGCTGACGATGCCATCACCCACGTGCCTAGGCCTTTGAGTCCGGACTTAGCAGCCAAAGCTAGTGCCCCGATCAGAGCTCCAGCGCCACTGAATCCCATCAAGATGCCAAGACCGCGCGCACCACTGTGCAGAATGCGGTCGGCGAAGATAGGCATGAGTACGGCGTACGGCATTCCCACCAAACTTACGAGGCCAACCAGAAGCAGCAGAAAAAAGATGGGCTTGGTGTTGAACACCCACTGAAAACCTTCTTTGATCGCGGTCAACGCTGATGTGTGGCGGGATAGCTCACGAGGAGAGACCTTCATCATCAGCAGTCCGGTGATCACGGCGATGTAGCTGACGGAATTTCCGAAAAAGCACCAGCCTTCGCCAATGCTGGCTACAAGAATGCCGGCAATCGCAGGGCCGATGATGCGCGCCCCGTTAAACATTGAGGAGTTCAAGGCGATGGCGTTCATAAGATCGTCCTTGCCGACCATTTCTACGATGAACGCCTGGCGTGCCGGAATGTCGAACGCGTTTACAAAACCGAGTAGCGAAGCGAGGACAAAGATCTGCCAGACGCGCACAACGTGGGATAGCGTGAGCATGGCAAGAGTGAACGCAAGCAGCATCGACGTGGTCTGCGTTGCGATGACTATGCGGTGCCGATTGCGGCGGTCGACCACGGCTCCGGCCACGGGCGAAAGCAGGAAGATAGGAACCTGGGCGCAAAATGCCACCGTCCCGAGCAGCAGGGAAGACCCCGTGAGCCGGTAGACCAGCCATGATTCGGCGACGCTCTGCATCCAAGTGCCGATCAGCGAGATGAGCTGTCCGGCGAAGAAGAGCTGGAAATTGCGGTGTCGCAGCGACCGGAACGCGCCAGCCAATCTGGATTGCGGCGGGGACGTGCTCAGCGTGGCCATGCGGTGGTTAGGATGCAATTCAGATTGTTGCATCTGGGCTTGCTATCGTCAGCAAGATTGCCCCTGCTCCGTTACTCTCATGATACTGACGCTAGCGGAGCTGTCATCTCGAAGGAGCCGACTTCGCGGAACTCCCAATGAACCTGCCAACCAATGCTGTGGTACTGAAGACCAGTCGTCTGATACTGCGTCCGCTGTGTCGAGACGATATTCCCCAGATCCTGCCGCTGATCGGCGCTCGCGAAGTCGCCGCGACGACGCTGCGAATTCCCCATCCATACACCGAAGAAGACGCGCTCAAGTTTCTCGAATACAGCGATTCCGTCTGGGAGAAGCGGGAAGGCGCGCGCTTCGGAATATTTCTACAAGAGAGTGAGCGACTGTGCGGCGGCATTGGCCTTGCCGCCCACTTGGAGCATAACCGCGCCGAACTTGGCTATTGGATCGGCGTCCCGTTCTGGGGAAACGGATACTGCACGGAAGCCGCAGGCGAGGTGCTGCGATTCGGGTTTGAGAATCTCCGGTTACATCGCATCGATGCAGGACACTTCGTAAACAATCCCGCGTCGGGCCGAATCCTGCAAAAGCTTGGGATGAAGCACGAAGGCAGAACTCGGGAACACATCCGCAAATGGGGCGAGTACCTCGATGTCGAAATCTATGGGCTGCTTGCGCGAGAGTACCTGAAGCAGAGATCAACTACGCTCTAGCGCTGCAGCATTTCCGGTGCAATGGTGCCAACCCGGAGCGGAAAGAACTCCTCTCAGATAAGCAGGCGCGGTTTGCAGTGCGCGCTGAAACGGGAGCTGGAGTAGCTCTGGCTCTGGGAGGTGAGTATGTTTCTAACGCTTGCGATTATCCTGGCGATAATCTGGCTGATACTTTGGCTGGCGGTTCACATTACGAGCGGTCTGATTCACATTCTGATTGCTCTGGCGGTGATCTCCTTCATCGTGCATCTGTTCCGTGGCCGTCCGGCGACGACGTAGTTTACTCTCGCACGTGACCAGCGGCGGGCAGTGCTCCGCCGCTTGTTACTTTTGTGTAAGTAAATTTTTCTAAAAACTCTTGCGATGCGAAGTGACATGTTTTATTTTTCAATTCGCGATGCAAGAACCAGATCAGAACGCCGACGATGTCGGAGCTTCTGAACGCGCACGCCAGCGCGCCAAGAAAGCCTCCAAGCACGGCGGCAAGAAACCTAAAGACCAGTAACGGCTTCGCGCCAGCCGAGTTCCTCGCTGCAGCTCACGCTATCTTTTGCCCCAAAGTTGTGCAGGGCATCTATCCCTCCAAGGCAAGGCATCCATTCTTCAAGCGATTAGCATTGCGCAACTCTGGCCGTGGTTTCCAAGTGTCACAATCCGCATTGCTCTGCCCAGTTCCGCTACTTCGGCGACGGAAAACTGTTTGAATTCACCGCAGACTCTATCCGCGAAAGCTCTCAGCTCTATTGGCTTTGCGATCGCTGCAACCAGACACATAGTCTCGAGCGAGACTCCGATGGCGAAGTGCGACTAGTCGCCAAACCGCCCGAGCCCTCAGGCAAAACCCGGTTGGGCGATCGCTTCCAACGCGCTAGCTAGTCCTATTTTTCCGGGGAGGGAGTCTTGTGTGGCTGATCCTCAACAAGATGGGCATCTTGCGAGCGCGACCGAGCGCAACATCGAGACGGTTGCCAATCTCGAGCGCAGGTTTCTCCGCGATAGAAGGTGGCTCGACTACATCGCCGATGCGATTGCCGGATTCAGTGGCAGCATTTATTTCGTTCTAATACACGTGGTTTGGCTCACACTCTGGTTTCTGATCAACACCGGTCACTTCTTCGGTTTGCCGAAGTTCGATCCTTATCCGTTTATTCTGCTCGCCATGGTAGTCTCGGTCGAAGCTGTGCTGCTTTCGACCTTCGTTCTTATGAAGCAGAATCGAATGTCGCAGCGTGTTGACCAGCGCGATCACCTTAATCTGCAGATCGACCTTCTCGCCGAAGAAGAGATCACAAAAATTCTTCAGCTCCAGCGCGCAATTTGTCAGCGCCTCGGCATCGACACAGCCGAGCGTGATCCAACTGTGAAAGAAATGGCGGAAACCACGCCTCTGCAGATGCTGGCAGATGAGCTTAGGGAGAAATTACCGAAGGAACCCGCTGCTTAAGGTCTGCTTGGAGGCCTTTCAGCACTCTTTTCAACGACTCGATTAGCGTCCTGTTTTGCTCAGGAGTTCCAACCGTGATTCTCAGAGCGTTGGGAATACCCCAAGGCACCAGGCTGCGAATGATGCAGCCTTCATTCTGGACACGGCGGCCGAGCTCGGAGGGATTCTCGGCGGTTTCCAGGTAGATGAAATTCGCAGTCGTCGGAACCACGCGAAAGCCGAGCTCCCGGAGTCGCGGCGTGAGATACGCAACACCTTCTGCGTTACGCTCGACCGACAGACGAATGTGAGCCTCATCCCGAAGTGCAGCCAGCGCGGCTGCTTCGCCGATTCCCGAAACGGAAAACGCGGTTCTCACCTGCGCAAAATAACGCAGCATTTTGGGATCGCCCATTCCATAGCCGACACGCAGCCCGGCGAGCCCGTGGGCTTTGGAGAATGTTCGAAGCACTACGACATTTTCGCGGCCCTGCTTGACGTGTTCAATGGAGCGCGAATAGACCTCGCTCTTCTTGCGCGCGTGAAACTCGGCATAATCCGAGTACGCTTCGTCGAGCGCGATCATCACGTGCTGCGGTACGCGTTCGACGAAGCGATCCAGCGCATCGGCGAAGAACATCGTGCCGGTAGGATTGTTCGGATTTGCGATGTAGACGATGCGAGTTTCCGGTGTGATGGCGGCGAGGATTGCGTTGAGATCGAAGTGATCATCCCGCATAGGGACTTCGATCAGAGTGCCTCCCACCGAGCGCGTCACCATCTTGTAGACAATGAAAGAGCGTTCGCTGGTTATCGCGTTGAGTCCCGGCGCAAGGAAGCTTCGCGCAATGATGTCAATGAGCGCAGTAGAGCCGTCGGTAACTAGAATCTGCTCGGGTTCGACTGAGTGGCGCTCAGCCAGAGCGCATCTCAGATCGTTGGCATCATTGTCCGGATAAAAGTTCGTGGAGTTTGCCGCCTGACGAATGGCAGCGATGGCGAGAGGTGATGGGCCGAAAGGGTTCTCGTTCGACGCCATCTTGATACATCGAATGCCGCTCTCGCGTTCGGCCTGACGCACGGGTTTTCCCGGCACATACGCTGAGAGTCCGCGAATGTGCTCGCGCACAAGGTCTGAAATTTTCATCAACGCACGCCGAAGCAGGTCAGAGAACTGGAGAGTGTATCAGGGCAAACGTGTAGCCGAGCAAACTCGCTCGGTTGTTTGGTCGGTGATCAACGATCGTCGAACAGGAGGGTTGAGAGTTCCGACCACTGAATTCCTACGAAGAACCTGGCCGGGGGCGGCCGGTTCCACGCTGGTCTGGCGGCGCTGAATGCCGACGCCTTTTGCCTTCTCGAGAGAACCTCTGCTCTTCGTCGCGCTCGCGATTCGTTTCATCGCGCCTCTTTCCTCCGGGTGCGAAGAACGATTTACGTCTTTCATCTCCCGCGCGCCCGCGACTCTGCCCCGCTCCGCGTGGGAGCTCATTTCGCCTGAAGCCCCTGTCAAAGAAGCGAGGCTGAGCATCGTCGCGTCGACGCCACTCCCCTCGATCTCGTTTCTCGAACTGCGGGCGAGAGCGAGATCGGTCCCGATTTGTTGGTTGCGGATTGCCTTCGTTTTTCCGAGGGTATTCGCGTTTCCTCTCGTCGATGCGTCGTTCTCCTCTTTCACGCTCGCGGAAGGGACGCTCAGGTCTCTCGAATGTACGCGAGACTCGATCTTGGCGCTCCGTTTTGAAACTGCGCCTGGCCTCAGTCTCGGTCGCGCGCTGCAGCAGAGAAATTTCCCTTCCGTTCAATGGCCGGGACTCACCTGGAGGGAGATCAAGCTCCAGAGGCCCGTACCGCACGCGCCGAATCTTCTCCACGTGATGTCCGATCTCCTCAAACATCTTGCGAATTTGCCGATTGCGTCCTTCGTGCAGCGTGACCTCGAGCCAGGGATTGTCGGCTTCCTTGATCACGCGAATCTGCGCAGGCGCTGTGCGCACGCGGCGCTTGGGGTCGCGCTCTTCTGCGATCGTAACGCCGGCGCGCAGGCGGCGAAGCTGCTCTTCTTGCGGTTGACCGGCGATCTTCACGAGGTAAGTCTTGGGAATGTGCGACGCAGCTTTCATCAGCTTGTGCGCGAGATCGCCGTCATTGGTGAGCAGCAGCAGGCCTTCGCTGTTGAAGTCGAGTCGTCCGATGGGATAAAGCCGCGCTTTTGTTCGGATGAGTTCCATCACCGTCGGACGGCCTTCAGGATCGGAGACGGTGGTGACGTATCCGCGCGGTTTGTTCAGCGCGATGTATTCGTGGCGCTCTGCGCCTTTGAGCAGCTTGTTATTGACGCGGATGGAATCGGTTTCCAGATCGGCCTTACTGCCGAGTTCGGTGACGGTGGTGCCGTTTACACTTACCAGGCCGGACTGGATCAGCTCTTCAGCTTTGCGTCGCGAGGCGATCCCGGCGGCGGCAATGATCTTCTGCAATCGCTCAAGAGCCATGAAGGATTCGCTTTCCCGATTTACTCATTGCTCGCGCGCGGCGTTTCAACCGTGTTCTCGTCGTAGCGCCCTTGCGCGTCCGCGTGCTCTGAAGTTTGCTCGGGCACATCCGGGACTCCGGTTGCATCGGCCACCGCACCTTCGGCCTGGAAGAGATCGCTATGCGCTGCCGCCGTCAGCTTCTCAAACTCTTCGATGCTGGGCAGCTCTCCGATGTCTTTCAGACCAAAGCGCATAAGAAAGTCTTTGGTGGTCTTGTAGAGAATCGGGCGGCCGATTACTTGTTTGCGGCCGGCGGTCGTGATCAGCTTGCGCGAGACGAGGCTGGCGAGTACGCCGCTCGAATCAACGCCTCGAATCTCGCTGATTTCCGGCCCGGTGACGGGCTGCTTGTAAGCGATCACGGCGAGCGTTTCCAAGGCCTGCAGCGAGAGTCGGATCGGCGGCTTCAGGCTCTTGGCGAACGAGCGCACCACGTCGTGATGCTCAGGTTTAGTGGACATACGATACCCGCCAGCCACTTGGCGAATCTCCATGCCGTGATCGGCGGATTCGTACTCCGCAGTAAGTTGCTCGATGATTTCGCGAACGCGACGGCGCGCGCGGTCACGCTGCTGCTTGGCTTCCTGTTTCGCGTCAGAGAGAGTTTGCTCAGGGGCCTGTTCTTCCGTTTGCGGCTGCGCGCCGTCAATGGGCAATACGTTTTCTGCGGGTTGGGCTGCCTGTTCGGTTGATAACTCGTCGGCAACGACGGCGATAATCTGCTCCACTGTTACCGGCTCTTCGGCGGCGTAGATGATGGCTTCGATTTTGGCTTTAAGGCTCATGAAAAAGCTTCTAAGCTCCTGAGCTGCTGTGCTGCTCAGCTTTTACTTCCAGTCGTCCCGAACGGCGGCTCCTTCAGCCATCACGGCTTCAAAGTTCTCGTGCTTCTTGATAAAGACTTCTCCAAAGACTTTGTCCTGTCGAAGAAGAATGGCTTGCAGCCTCACGAGTTCGAGCAGTGCTAGAAACGTGCAGATCAGAGCGTTGCGTGATTGCATTGGCTGCAGCAGACGCTTCAACCGCAGCGGTTTGTCTTCGAGCAGCAGACGGCGACGCAGATAATCGATCATTTGCCC